>DJDY01000109.1:0-2555 GCA_002435585.1 Lachnospira sp. UBA5912 | reverse complement strand
TGTAAGATATGAAGGCTGTAATGTGTTTATAATACAACAGACAACAAGAAGTAATGATAATAGTGCCATTAAGATGGCTCTTGACAGGAGAAATATAAGTCTTACTATCAATTCTACAGCTATGGATATGTCAACTAAGGGAACGGTAAGTCTTGGTACAAGTGGTTCATATGGTGAAAGTGGTTCTACAGCTTCAGGACCTGTAAGTATATTTTCCAATATATACAAGTGGGAGACTTATAAAGATCCAAACAATAATGGTGCTGGTAATAACGGAATATCAAGCAAGAGCCTGTTATATACCATGACAGTTAAGGTGTATTATGGAGATGAGACAGAACCTATGGCTCAGGTTGTAACAACTAAGGTTGGATAAGGAGGAACGGCTGATGGCAGGGAAAACGAAAATAAGGAAAGCACATAATAATAGTGGTTCAACCATGGTCATTGTGCTTATAATGCTATCATTTGTCATGATTCTTGCCACGGTAGTTACTTCATCAACTATTATGAACTTAAAGATGAAGGTGGCAGATAAACAGTCTACTAGGACTTTCTATACATCAGAGGATGCTGTCAATGAGGTATATGTTGCCATGGGACAGGTGTCAGCAGAATGTTTTAATAAGGCATATCAGGATGAGATATCGTCAGTTGTAGAGAATACAGCAGCTGGTAATATGACAGTGGATAATATAACCTGTAATGCGAATCTGCGCCTTAATTATGCGCATAGAATACTTAATAAGCTCGGGTTTATAAAAGACAGCGATTTTGAATCTGTCAAGCATACATATAGTGATTATGTAAGTAAGAAGCAGGAAGGCACATTTGTAAGAAATGGTAATACGACAGAAGGACTTGGCGTTGTTACTGCACTTAATCAGTGTATAGAGGATACTCACAAGGATGCATCAGGCAATCCGGCTTTAAGTATTGAATCTGTAGATAATGTTCAGGTTGTGAGCAAGAAGAGCGCAGCAAGTGACAAGGTGTTTTATTATACAGTGAATATTAATAACTGTGTTGTCAAATATCTTACTGAAGCTGGATATTATTCTTATATTACATTTGATATAAGCATGGGAATACCAGATGAGCTTGTTAACATAACGGATTCTAAGAAACTTAATCTGGATTCCTTTGTAAAGTATGCACTTGTTGGCAATAAGGGAATATCAGTTGCATCATCTGCCGGATTTGTTCTTAATGGTAATGCTTTTGCAGGTTATAAGAATGGCTTTAAGGTTAATGCTGGTGGTACAGCTGACATAAGCAGCGGCAATATGCTTGCGACAAGCGGTAATCTTGTTGTTGAGAATGGAACATTTACAGCAGGAAGCAACAGCAGAATATGGTGTGAGAATCTAAAGACAGAGGATGCAGCCGGCGCAGCAGGTTCTAACATAAGTATTAATGGTGATTCTGATACATATGTAAAAGACGACCTTGAATTAAATGGTAATAACAGTAACGTAAGCATATCAGGTAATTATTATGGATATGGCTACGTAAGTGTAAATGGTACAGAAAGACTTAACCCAAGTAGTGCCATAATTATTAACAGCAGGAATTCTAATCTTGACTTTACTAATCTTAAGTCACTTCTTGTGGCAGGACGTGCTTATGTTGATTATCTTTCACTTGCAAGCAATGGTAATGGTGTTAATGTGCCAGATGGATATGATACAGGTGAGTCAGTATCTTTCATAGGTGATCAGGAGATATATCTTGTTCCTGCTTCACTTATGGGAGGAAGCAATCCTGTTCTTAAGGATGCAGCTGTTTCAATGGAAGATCAGATTAATGCTAATCTTAAGAATAAGTTCTTTGGAAGTGAGTATCTTGAAGCAGATGAGAGTGGTAATCTTTTCGTAAAAAAGACTATTAACATAGCAGGGGATCCTGTGAGAGATTTCTACTATCTTAGATTTAAGAATGAAGATAATGCAGCTGCTTATGTAAAGGCGATTGTTGATGATGATTCGTTTAAAGCGGTTTATAATAATGCAGCTGATGATGATATGAAGAATACATATAAGACACAGAGAGAAAGTATGAAGAGCCAGATGACACTTAATGCTGACAGTATGAAAAGTGTACTTACAGTAGGAAATGGTGATATACATACTAAAACAACTATGTTATCAGCCTCATCATCAAGTGGAAAGATCAATCTTTCATATGTGGCATCAACAGGTGGGGAATCTAACAGCTATAACTTTAAGCGTGATTATGATAACCTTGCATCAAGGTTTAATGTGTTGTGCAAGACATTATATGAAATAACTGATTCAGGTTATATGACCGATGCACTAGTAGGACAGATGTATCCTAATCTTAGTTCTTATTCAGAAGATGTATATGTCAATATGATATCTGACAGTGGATTCAAGGCTTATACAGAAGGAAAGTTAGGACCTGTTAACAACAAGCTGACAGGAGGATATGATAAATACGTGTTATGTGCATTTGACAATGGAAATACCGGGGCAGACCCACTTATTATAAGTAATGATGATGTAACACTTACACATAGAAGCGATATATCATAG
>DJDY01000116.1:8485-8923 GCA_002435585.1 Lachnospira sp. UBA5912 | reverse complement strand
TCCGTTATCCGCAGTTCCTACAACCTCCATATCCGGCTCATCATTAATAACTTCTTTTATAATATCCACCATTTTCTCATTGTCATCCGCTATAACTACCTTTAATGAATCCATATTGTCCCCTCGCCTTGTATAATTACTATTAATTAAGTAGCAAATGCTTATATTAGTTCAACAACATATTAAGACATTATCTGTCAATATTGCATTTACATTTACAACAATTATTATACTATCATCATTTTGTCTTATCAATTAAAACACATCGCAACTATCGACAAAATTCGACAAATGTTCTATTCATGTTTTACTTTATTTAACAGTCCTTAGATTATATCATAATATTTTTTTATCTCATTCTCACACTCATGAACCCGCGCTTTCGCACTTTTTCATCCTGCTTAATATGACTGTCCGTTAAGCCGTCCGAAAAGTAAA
>DJDY01000116.1:7893-8461 GCA_002435585.1 Lachnospira sp. UBA5912 | reverse complement strand
AAATATCTGCTTCGCAGCCGCTTCATTTTCTTTGCACTCATAATATCATCATTTTTGCAGATAATATTTTGTAAATGGAGATGCTTGGTATCAACAATCAGATTGATGCCTTATTTTTCAATCATGGAATTTGTGTCTGTGCGCACCTGGCACAAACTCGTCATTTAAAATGTGCGCAGAAAATGAGGTTTAATATGTATATAAAGCAAAAATTTAACAAATATATATTATTTTCTGCAATATTTACAACATTATTATTATGCCTGCTAACATATACAGACTACATTAGAAAGCATTTTCCAGAACACATATATATCACAGAACAAAGCAACACAACTTTTAACTTATCTGTTCCTGTAACAGGAAATGTATACAACGCTTCAAAAGTTCCAATTGAGAACGAAATGAATGCTGACTTTAACCATGAAGTTACATTTATAACAGGCGAACCCGCCAGTTATAATATGGATTTAAAGCTATTTGGCTTAATATTTCTAAAAACCGTCCACGTTAATGTTGTTAATGAAACACAGGTATACCCCTGTGGCTTTCAGGCTGGCTTATATCA
>DJDY01000116.1:240-7845 GCA_002435585.1 Lachnospira sp. UBA5912 | reverse complement strand
TTATGGTGATATCAATCCCTGCGATAACATTCTAGCTAAAGGAGATTATATATTGACCGTAAACGATAAAACAATTAATTCAAAAAAAGAATTTTCCAATATTATTGCCAGTTCTAATGGAAATACTATTACGCTTGACATCTTAAGAAACGGCATTATATCTACAGTAAATGTTACACCTGTTTTGGATTCAGACAACACATACCGCCTTGGATTGTGGGTAAAAGATGATGCACAGGGAATAGGAACACTGACATATATTGACCAGTCAAATCATTTTGGTGCACTCGGGCATGGCATTACTGACAACAGCACGGGTTCAACCATGAACATAAGCACAGGTCTGATATATAACACACATATCCTTTCAATCATAAAAGGACAGGATGGAACTCCTGGTGAACTTCAGGGAATTATAGATTACAAAAACACACAGCCAGTTGGAACTATTAACAAAAACTGCGAATATGGAATATATGGAACTATAAATGATAATATAAGCAGAAAATACAACCTTCAGCTTATGAATATAGGTTATCGTTATATGGTTCACAAAGGCAGGGCTTATGTAAGATTCTACCGCAATAACAAATACGAAGACTATGAAATAGAAATAACTTCATTAAACAACAGTAATTCTAAAAATATTTCTTTCAAAGTCACCTCTGATAAACTTATCAATATGACTAATGGTATCGTACAGGGAATGTCTGGCTGCCCTATTATTCAGGATGACAGATTAATCGGGGCTGTAACACATGTTCTAATAGATGATTCAAGGAGCGGCTATGGTATATATATAGAAAACATGCTGAATGCTTCGGAATAACAAACGGGTGTCAGAAAAAGTTTTGACACCCGTTATTACTTATATAATTATAATAAATATGTAGTTTATAATATACTAATATTATCAGCAATCAGCATTTATAATTAATAATTTCAAGTAATGATTACAATAAAACTTTATAGTAAGCCTTTAAAATCATCTGATGCTTTCTTTAATTCTCTTGCATTGGCAAGTACTGAATCTGTAACTTCACTTCCTGACAGCATACGTGCAAGCTCATATATACTATCATCGCCGTTAACTCTTGATATCTGACTATATGTCTTATTATCATGTACCGTTTTCTTAATAGTATAATGTGCATCAGCCATAGAAGCTATCTGCGGAAGATGTGTTATACATATTATCTGATGATGTCTTGAAAGTCTTGAAAGCTGGTTAGAAACCATCTGGGCTGTTTTTCCGCTTATTCCTGCATCTATTTCATCAAATATAAGTGTTTTTCTATCATCACCAGCCATTACTGTTTTGATTGCAAGCATTATTCTTGAAAGCTCTCCACCTGATGCCACCCTAGATAAAGGCCGCAATTCCTGACCCGGATTAGTTGATATCATAAATGTTACTGAATCATATCCATTCTGTGTAATATTATCATTTTTATGAAAATCTATCCTGAATCTTACATCAAGAAAATTAAGTTGTTTCAGTGAAGCTACAAATTCATCCGTCAGTTTTTTCGCAGCTTTTTTTCTTTCATCGCTTAGTAAATCGGCAGTATTCATAGCTTTCTTACAGGCTTTTTCATATTCTGCCTTTCTTTTATTCAGGATTTCATCATAGTTATAATATTCTTCAAGCTTATTTTCTTTTTCTTTAAGTGATAAAAGAACAGTTTCAATAGTTCCACCATACTTATTCTTAAGTTCATTAACCGTATCAAGCCTGTCTTGTATATCATTCAATGCAGAGGCATCATAATCGCTGCTGTCAATATATGAACTTATATCGTGGGAAACATCCATGATAAGGCTCTCTACATCCTGTAAAGTTGCTGCCGGATTTTTAAGAGTCTCATCGTATTCGGATGCATTAGCAAGAGCTTTTACAGCCATTCCAAGCATATCACTTATATTGTCATCACCAGAATTAAGAAGCATATCCGCACATGCCAGTTCATTCATAATCTTCTGATGATTATTAAGCCTTTTAAATTCTGTTTCAAGTTCTTCATCTTCACCCGGCTTAAGTGCTGCCGCTGTTATTTCATTCACTTCATACTCAAGAAAAGAAATCTCACGCTGCCTTTCATCTGTGTCCTTATCCATATCCTTTAATGCATTTCTACATTCTGTATAATAACTATAATCAGCTTTCATCTTTTCTTTTAGTTTTTCTATATTATCTGCACAATATTCATCTACAACATTGATATGTGATGAATCATCCATAAGAATCTGATTATCATGCTGACCATGCATATCTATAAGATATCTGGCAAGTTTCTGTGTCTGTGCTGCTGTAAAATTCTGTCCATTTACCTTAATCTGTGAGCGTGTGGGCGTTATCTTTCTTGATATAAGCAATTCGCCTTCATCTATATCGATTATCCCTAACTCCTTTATCTTTTCTAGTGTCTTAGCATCATCTATTACAAACATAAGTTCGGCTAATCCATATTCAGCACCGGTTCTTATAAAATCTGGCGATGTCTTAGCACCAAGTGCTGCATTAATTGAGCCAAGAATTATAGATTTACCAGCACCTGTTTCACCTGATAATATATTAAGACCTTCTTCAAAATCAACATTCTCTTCTTCTATTAATGCAAGATTCTTAACATGTAAATTAGTAAGCATACTCCTCCAACTTGTCACTGATACAATATGAGAATACCGGCTTAAAATATGCCGGTATTCTCATAGTATAACAGAAATAACCATAACAGCTATTGTTATAATAGCCTTATATTTTTATAAGTTTCTTCAACTTGTTCATAACAACAGTTGTATCTTTAACCGTCCTTACAGCGCACATGATCGTGTCATCACCTGCTATAGAACCAACTATCTCATCAAGCTTTAGTGCATCAAGTGCTGCACACACAGCCATAGCCATTCCAGAAACTGTTCTTATTACAAGTATATTCTGTGCCATATCCATATCAAGATATCCTTCTCTTAACACACGTATATACTTGTCATTGGTTACTGGATTACCTGCTGTTAATGTTGTATATTTCTGACTCACGCCATCAACAGATACTTTAGTCAGATTCAGCGCCCTTATATCTCTTGAAACAGTTGCCTGTGTAACATTATATCCGGCTTTGTTAAGTGCATCCGCCAGTTCTTCCTGTGTTCCTATATTATTATTATTGATTAATTCTAATATTTTCTTGTGTCTGTCTGTTCTCACAACAATTCTCCAATCTTACCACCCTGTGATAAGTATCATCTGCATACAATCACATTTTATTTCTTATTCTTTCAAGAAAAGATATCTTGCTCGTTTTTATAAGCTTTGCCGTCTTATCCGAACGCGTAATAACAACTCTGTCGCCTGTAACAACTTTGCAATAGCTTTCTCCGTCATATGTTGCAACTCTTTCTTCTGATAATCTCTTATTATCATTCATCTGAATAACAATCTCATCATCCTGCCCAAATATAATACTTCTTTGCGTAAGTGTATGGGCACATATCGGAGTTATCATTATAAGCCTTGCATTAGGCTGCACTATAGGTCCACCAGCTGACAAACTATATGCTGTTGAACCAGTTGCTGTTGAAACAATAACGCCATCTGCAGCAAAAGAATTAAGATACTCTCCATTAACATATATGTCAAAATCAATAACACGAAGAATCCCACGCCTGCTTAATACAACATCATTAAGTGCAACATCCTCATAAATAAGCTCATCGTCCCTGTATATTTTGCCATCAAGCATCATGCGCGTATCAATATCATAATTATCATGAATAAGGTTATCCAGAGTCTCATAAACCGTGTTCATATCCGTATCTGTAAGATATCCCAATGTACCGATATTCACCCCAAGAAGTGGAATATTCTTCTCGTTAAGATCCCTTGCTGCCTGTATTAATGTTCCATCTCCACCAAGTACTATGATACATTCCACTCCATCTGGTACAAGTACAGCATTCGTATAGCAATACTTAGTTCCCTCAACATTACCTGCTGCTTCATCATATATACCATCAGCACCATGTTCTTTCAGGTATGTAATAATACTATATGTATACTTCAGTTCTGTATCCTTTGACTGATTCGTAACTATATAAAATTTTTTCATTGATACCCCTATATTGCAAAGCACTTAAAGTTAACTATAAATATATATTACAACGTTTCATGCGCTTTGTCTACTATATTTTTTATTTCAAAAGGAATATTTTCATATGTACCTTCTGTATGCTTTTGAAGATGTAACAGATATTCAATATTGCCTTCTGGTCCTTTAACCGGTGAAAACTCAAGGTTGAGAACCTCAAAACCTATTGAAACCGCATAATCAATAACCATCTTTATAACTTCTTCATGGACTGACTTATCTCTTACTACTCCATGTTTTCCAACTTTTTCTCTTCCAGCCTCAAACTGTGGTTTAATAAGACATACTATCTGTCCATCATCGGTAAGAAGATTCTTAACAGGAAGCAATACCTTAGTAAGAGATATAAATGATACATCTATACTTGCAAAATCAATTCTGTCTGCAACATCTTCCGGCGTAACATATCGTATATTGGTTTTTTCCATACATACAACTCTTTCATCATTACGCAGCTTCCATGCAAGCTGACCATGTCCTACATCAACCGAATATACTTTTATTGCACCATTCTGAAGCATACAGTCTGTAAATCCTCCTGTTGAAGAACCCACATCCATACATATTTTTCCTTCTATTGTAACATCAAAGTTTTGCATGGCCTTTTCAAGCTTAAGTCCACCTCTGCTTACGTATTTTAATGTATTGCCTCTTACCTCTATATTAGCATTATCTGCAAAAGTTGACCCTGCCTTGTCTTCTTTCTGTCCTTCAACATATACATTTCCAGACATAATAATAGCTTTTGCCTTTTCCCTTGATTCTGCAAGTCCTCTGTTTACCAGCAAAACATCTAATCTTTCTTTGCTCATTCTTATCTCCATTCCTGTAATTCTGTCTTCACATATACACTTATTTGATATATTACTGACAGCAGTCCTTTATATATTTCTCCTTAACACGTCTGATTATATTTTCCTCGTCAATTCCTGTTTCATGTCTTAATATATCAACACTTCCATGCTCTATGTAATCATCTGGAAGTGATATGCCAAGAACATGGTTATCATACTCAGAATCACTTATATACTGACAGACAGTTCTTCCAAATCCACCTGATGATACATTTTCTTCAAGAGTAACTATAAGCTTATGATTATGACATACATAATCTATCATATCTTTATCAACAGGCTTGACAAAACGTGCATTCACCAGCGTAACTGTATATCCTTCTTCCATAAGCTTTTCCCTTACCTTAGACGCAGTTGATACCATGCTTCCCAATGCAAGTAAAGCAATATCATATCTTCCCTTGCTAGAACATACTGATTCAGGACCCCTAACATCTGCATCATCTGCTTCTATATATTTTTTCCTGTAGTCGCCATGCTTTTCTACTGAATATACATCATTGCCAATATACATTATTTCTGAACGTCCATATTCCACTTGTTCATTAAAATCATGAAACAAAAGGCAGGCACTTCCCCTTGGATATCGTATGGCAATCGGACCATTAAAGTCTTCAATTGCGAAGTTAAGCATTTCTTTAAGTTCTATATCATTCTTTGGTGCACATATTGTCATATTAGGTATAGATGAAAGAAACGATATATCAAATATACCCTGATGAGTTTCCCCATCACTTCCAACAAGCCCCGCCCTGTCAATTGCAAATACAACATGTAGCTGCTGTATACATACATCATGTAATATCTGGTCATACGCTCTTTGAAGAAATGATGAATATACAGCAAAAACAGGTCTTAATCCACCTGCTGCAAGTCCTGCGGCAAATGTAACAGCGTGTGCCTCAGCTATACCAACATCAAAGAATCTGTCAGGGAACCATTTGGAGAACTTGGTAAGACCTACTCCATCCGGCATAGCTGCCGTTATCGTTGCAACCTCTTTATCCTTTTTACCTATTTCGCATATTGTATTTGAAAATACCTGCGAATAAGTCGGTATATCGGACTTGTTTATCTCACATCCTGTCTTTATATCAAATGGACCTATTCCATGGAACTTGCTTGGATTACGTTCTGCCGGCTTATATCCACGTCCTTTCTGTGTAACAACATGAACAAGAACTGGTCCGCTCATTCTTTTTGCTACTGTTAGAATCTTTATGAGCTTATCCATATCATGACCATCTACGGGCCCAAGATAATATATTCCCATGCTTTCAAACATTGAATCATGTAAAAGCACCTGTTTAAGATTAGACTTGGTTTTTTTAATAGCCTTTACAACTTTGTCACCTTTTGGGAGCTTATACAACACATTTCCTATGTTTTCCTTAAGGTCATAATATGAGTCAGAAGAACGTATCTCACTTAACATATTAGATACACCTCCAACATTTTTTGATATTGACATAGTATTATCGTTAAGAATGATCACAAAGTTTCCCTTAACTCTGGATGCATTATTAAGAGCCTCATATGCCATACCACCTGTAAGTGCTCCATCACCTATAACTGACACTACACTGTAATTACCATGTTTTATATCCCTTGCCTCTGCAAGACCAAGTCCTGCTGAGATAGATGTTGAACTATGACCTGTATCAAATGCATCATAAGCACTTTCATTTCTTTTAGGGAATCCACTCATCCCGCCGAACTTTCTTAGTTCATCAAACTGATTCTTCCTTCCTGTCAGGATTTTATGTGTATAAGACTGATGACCTACATCCCATATAAGTTTGTCCTGTGGAAGATTAAACACAACATGTAAAGCCATAGTAAGTTCAACTACTCCGAGATTAGATGCAAGATGTCCTCCTGTCACACTTATCTTCTGGATAAGAAATTCTCTTATTTCTGCTGCAAGCTGGTTATATTCAATTGGCGAAAGTTTTTTAATATCATTGGGCTTATTAATCTTCTCTAGTATCATAGCTACCCTCTCACCATTCTTACTTATTTCGATGTATAAGCATATCTATAAGTTCCTCAAGATACTCATTATGACCTATTGACTTTACTATATCCAAAGCTTCTTTAGACATATCATAAGTATCTTTTTCGGCCTTTTCAAAACCATATAATGTAACGTAAGTTGTTTTATTGTTTCTTTCATCACTTAATACAGGCTTTCCAAGTACTTCCTGTGTGCTTGTAACATCAAGTATATCATCTTTAATCTGAAATGCGAATCCTACGTTATATCCTGCCTTACACAACAGCTTCTGCGTTTCATCTGTGCAGCCAGCAAGAATTCCCCCTGCCATGAATGCAGCCTCAATAAGCGCTCCTGTCTTCAATCTGAATATATAATCCAGCTGTTTCTCATCCATTGGTTTATTCGTAAGATACACATCAAGCGATTGTCCGCCAACCATTCCATCAACGCCAGCCTTAGAAGCAATAACAGCAGCAGCCCTTGAATAAAACGACATTTTTCTAGCTATATCTGTATTGGAATAATCATCTGCGATGGTACTGATTGCATTAAACATTGTTTCATATGCAAGATTAAGCAGACCATCTCCTGCAAGTATTCCAAA
>DJDY01000116.1:0-123 GCA_002435585.1 Lachnospira sp. UBA5912 | reverse complement strand
CATAGCTGGAAGATCATCATGAACAAGTGAATATGTATGTATCATCTCAAGTGCTGACATGAAAGGATATACGCATTCCTCATCCGTCCCCCCACACAGCCTGTATGTTTCAAGCATTATCAT
>DJDY01000169.1:3291-11195 GCA_002435585.1 Lachnospira sp. UBA5912 | reverse complement strand
CAATGCAGATTGCAGGCACTGGTCGGATCCATCAGAATCAGCCATGGAATGTTGCAGTCATATTTCTTACGCATTTCACGGATTGTCTTTGTTCCATAAAATGCTGCCTCATATCCAAGATTCAATGCTGTCTGGCGAATAACATATGGATCCAGCTCATCTAAAAGCCGGTTCACGTATTTCACCCATTTATTATCCGGGTCTTGAATCATCTTCCGGACGGCTTCGTAATTCTCTTTTCGGAAATTATCGCCCATATATTTTTCAGTCAGATCCACAAGTTCCAGCAGACCTTTTTCACGATCCTTATTCACATGTTTTAAAACTGCATCTATCGCAGCTCCATACGCTGCTCTCGCAGCCTTGTGTGTCAATGTACCCATATCTTTATTTCCTCCTTATTTTATCCACAATCAATCATATGCAATACTGAATCACAACGTCTATACCTGCAATCAGGAACAATGCGCCTCCTGCCAGATATGCCTGGCTGTTATGTACTGTGCCTAGTCTGTACCCTGCATACACACCTAAAATAACGCTGAGTACTGTGATTGGGAAAATCGTCAATGACTGGTGTATCATCTGTGCCTCCAAAAATCCCATTCCAATTCCCGCAAGAAATGCATCAATACTCGTGACAAATGCAAGAAATGTAGTCTTTTTCCAGTCTATTTCATCATTCCGCCGTTCCAGAAGATTCTGCTTTTTTAATCCCTTCCAGATCATATATATGCCAAGTCCCACAAAAATAAGAACTGTCACAGCTTCCCAGTGATCTGCAATCCGAGAACTCGATGAGTTACGGAAGATTGGCAGTAACGTAAGAAGATTTCCTACAATCAGACAGCCCCACTGTATTCCTCCAAATAGCAGACATAAAGCGAATAGATTTTTCTTGTTAATTTTTGAAAAACCAGATCCCATGTACGCCACTGCAACGAATACATCTAAAGACAATCCTACCGATATTATAATTATTTCAGGAACAGACATAATCACCACCTGCCTTTGAATATTATTTTATTCATTTCATTCAAATATTGAAATGTACAAAAAAAGAAGAAACGTTTTGCAAATGCGACATTTTTCGAAATTTGTCGTGCTTCCTGAATTTATCAGAGCAAAGCCTTGTGCAGTCTGCCGGAAGATTTTTCTATGACATACCATTACCGTTTCCTGTTATAAAAAAAGAACATCTCCTGTCCTTCTACATTTTTACAAAAGGATTTCTGAAGATGTTCTTCTTATATAATTATATTTATTTGATTCTGTTCTTATAATAATGTTGAGCAAAACTCCCCAACTCTAATACCTAGTGATGGAACAGACGAATGCCTGTAAATGACATTACCATGTTATATTTGTTACATGTGTCAATGACATTGTCATCTCTCACAGAGCCTCCCGGCTGTGCAATATATGTAACACCACTCTTATGGGCACGCTCAATGTTATCTCCAAATGGGAAGAATGCGTCTGATCCAAGGGAAACACCTGTGAGCTTATCTAACCATGCTCTCTTGGCTTCTCTTGTAAATACTTCCGGTTTTTCTTTGAAGATGTTCGGCCAAGCATCATCGTTCAACACGTCCATATAGTCCTCACCAATGTACAGGTCAATTGCATTATCTCTGTCTGCGCGGCGGATTCCGTCTACAAATGGAAGATTCATAACCTGTGGAGACTGTCTTAACCACCAGTTATCCGCTTTCTGCCCTGCAAGTCTTGTACAATGGATTCTGGACTGCTGTCCTGCTCCGATACCAATTGCCTGTCCGTCTTTTACGAAGCATACAGAGTTGGACTGTGTATATTTCAATGTGATCATGGAAATTGCAAGATCTCTCTTCGCCTGATCTGTCAGTTCCTTATTCTCTGTTACAATATTGGAGAAGAAATCATCATCAATCTTTAACTCATTTCTTCCCTGCTCAAATGTAATTCCAAATACTTCCTTATGTTCAATCGGATCTGGTACATAATCCGGATCGATCTGGATTATATTGTAGTTACCTTTTTTCTTCGCCTTCAGAATTTCCAACGCCTCCGGTTCATATCCAGGAGCAATGACTCCGTCAGACACTTCTCTCTTAATAAGCTTTGCTGTGTCCACATCACAGACATCAGACAGAGAAATAAAATCTCCAAAAGAAGACATACGGTCTGCGCCTCTTGCTCTTGCATAAGCACATGCAAGCGGTGAAAGTTCTCCTATATTTTCATCTACCCAGTATATCTTCTTTTCAACATCTGAAAGTGGAAGTCCAACTGCTGCCCCTGCTGGTGATACATGCTTGAAAGATGTTGCAGCTGGAAGTCCTGTTGCCTCCTTTAACTCTTTAACGAGCTGATATCCATTAAATGCATCAAGGAAATTAATATACCCTGGACGTCCGTTTAATATTTCTACTGGAAGGTCACTTCCATCTTCCATAAATATTCTTGATGGTTTCTGATTTGGATTACATCCATACTTTAACTGAAATTCGTTCATAACAATCCTCATTTCTGCGCACATGTTCACATAGCAGGTTAATGCCTGGTACGCACAGACATTATCCCTTATATTTCTTTGATATTTGTTGTTTTCTGACTTTCATTCCCATAACACTTTCTTATGGAAATTCTACGATATATCAATCTTACATATTAAATATTAATAATTAACAAACATTACTTATTCTTATTTATAATTCTTGTTTCATATTTTCCAGTCTTTATGTCTATAAATCTTACAAAAAGTGATACTTTGTTATCTTCATTAAGGTTATTCCAGATCATATTAGTAAATGTATCAATATCGCCTTCTATCTTCACCCATGCAGGCTCACCTTCAAAGCTTGGAAGTGGACTGCCATCATTCATATATGTGTGGATAAAATGTCCCTCACCTGCAACCGGAGCATCATATGTAAATGTGTATCTGTCACACTGATCCGGGTTACCATTATGACTCTTTAATATTGACAGTGCATAATCATACCTGCCATCATCTACAGTCATAAGACCTGAAATTCTAGGTGTGAAATTAGGTGCATCAGGCTCGAACTCTCTTGTTCTTAATGCTTCCTCAAAAGTCTTTCCCGAACTCATAAGATCATATACAGTATCTGTCTGATCTCCGTTTGTAACTATAGTTTTCTTTCCAAGTACTCTTACTGGTGCATATATTATAAGGCTTGGGTCTTCAAGTTTACTTGGATCAAAAGCCTGTGTTCTTATACCTTCACCATCCTCTACAAACACTCTGTTACGGCTGTTAGCACTTCTACCCATAATAAAATATGCTGTTACAGCCTTGCTTCCGTCCTCGGATCTTCCAATAACAATTCCTCTGCCTGGATATGCACATCCTGATAATTCTTTTTCTAATGTTGTAATCTGCATAATAATCCTCTTTTCTGCGCACTATTTAGCTTTAATTAGATTGTATTACATGATGTCAGGGTCAAAAGCCACTGACTTTCATACCTACGGATTGTTCCGTACTATGCACTCTCACAGTCCTGCATCTGTGCGCTAAGACACAGGCTATATTGTTACCTGGATTGTCTGCTTTACCAATATGTTTATTGTAAATAAATATATTAAAAAACCGACACATCCTGAGTAACCTTTTAGGGTTGCCCAGGCGGTCGGCTGATAATCTTATTACTGCTATACTCCCTGTGGGTATTCCCACCACATACACATCATATATTTATGTATATGCTTTCCGCCAGTTGTACAGCTCATATAATTAAAATACACCATATTACGACATAATTCAATTATATTTTTTATAGATATTATTAATTATATGAATTATATAAATTGTACAAATCTGTCATTCTTTATTATATTAACTGCCATTACTGTGCAATTCTTATACAACCTTGTGCAATAGACATATTAATATTAATAATTGCCAAGCAGCTTAATAGACTTTGCCTCTTCCTGTATTCCCCTTAATGCATTCATAACTCTTGGATCGTCAATATTTCCCTCGAAGTCAACAAAGAACTTATAATCCCACTGTTTAGATTCACTTGGCCTTGACTCAATCTTATACATATTAAGGCCATTATATATAATGTGACTTAACAGGTTATATAATGTACCTGCTTCATTAGCTGTCTCAAAAACAATGCTTGTCTTATTGGCATTCTTAAGGAACTTACGTGAATTAGTTATTATAACAAACTTAGTTGTATTATTGGATAAATCTGCAATTCCTGTCTTTAGAACTTCAAGTCCATATATCTGTGCAGCCTTTTTGCTTGATATTGCGACATGTGTCTTGTCATTCTCACTAAGAAGCATCTTAGCTGCCATAGCAGTATTAGCCTGGTTGATTCTCTGCCAGTCCTTATGTGTATTAAGGAATTTATCACACTGCATAATACCCTGTGGATGTGAATACACTGTTGTGACCTTATTGATATCTGCTCCTGGAAGACCTACAAGCACATGATCAATATTAACAAAAGTTTCCGCAATAATATAATTATCATATTCCTGCAGCAGATCATACACACCAACAACACTTCCTGTTGTTGAATTCTCTATTGGAAGTACACCGTAATCTGCTTTTCCATCCTTTACCTCATCCATAACATCACGCCATGTAGGTACTGCATAATTATCACAGTCCTCTCCAAAGAAATTACAGGCTGCTTCCTGTGTGTATGCACCTGGAATTCCCTGATATACAATCTTAACTCCGTCTTTTTTAATCTCGTCTATAGCCTCATAAGGTTCTCTTAAAGTCTGTCCCATAGCCTCAAGCAGCTGATACTGTCCCTTTCTTGAATTAGCCATTATCTGTGAGAAAAGGTCATCTATAGCATGAACATTTTCTTTATTCTTAACAAGCTTTGTAACTGACTCAATCTTTGCTTTCTCTCTTTCTCTATCGAGTACTTTCTTACCAGTCTGTATCTTATATTCTGCAACTTCCTTCGTAAGCTTCATTCTCTGCTCAAAAAGTTCTACAAGCTGCTTATCTATTCCGTCTATTTCGTTCCTTATCTCTCCTAAATCTAACATGCTTTAACCTCACTAATTATTTACTGTCCAATCACTGCATTTATCACTTTAAATTGATAAAACCATTGATATTGTATCATATTTTTTGTAATATGTAATTAGTTTATTTTAATATGTTTTATATCTGGAGGAGCCTATGAAAAAAGTAATAACAACTATTATTATAATACTTGCAATAGCCGGTATCGGCTTTGGTGGTTTTATGTACTACCGTCACAGCCAGACAACCATGAACAATGATAGTGCTGTTGGTAACACATCCGGCAACCTTATAAATGGAGGTCTTTTCTGTGAATATGATGGTAAAATCTATTTTGCCAATCCTAATGACAAAAACAAACTATATGTGATGGATTCTGACTGTTCCAACATTAAGAAGCTGAGTGAGGACAGTGTTGCATCACTTAATGTATGTGGCAAATACATATATTATGTTAAGAATAATTTCAACAGTAGTACAATCGGCATGGTATTCCGTGGACAGCTCTTTGGATTATATAGATGTGACCTTGATGGAAATAATGCCAAAATACTTTACAATGACCGTTCAGGTTCTGCTGCACTTTGTGGAAACACCGTATATTATCAACATTATGATGATGAAACAGCACTTACATTCTATAAAGTAGGCATTGATGGAAAGAAAGAAACCAAAATAAGTGATACACCTTATCTTCCAGCAAGTGTATCTGGTGGTAAGCTGTATTTTTCTGATCCAGAAAACAGACATAACATATTATCCATGGATTCTAAGTCTGACAATATAACTGCTTTCTACGACTGCAACTCTTATCTGGCAACCATGGTTAACAACTATGCATACTATATCGACTTATCAAAGAATTATTCACTTGTAAGACTTAACACAGCCAATAAGACACTTGAGCTTTTATATGCTCCCGAGTCTGGCAAAGTTATCAATTACAACGTATACGGCAATAAGCTGTTCTTCCAGGTCGAGGGCGGTGAAAAGCCAGGACTTTACCGTATGAATATAGATGGCACACAAATAGAATATGTTGCTGTAGGTGAAATATCCGGCATACACTGTACTGAAAAGTACACTTTCTTCTCATATTACAATGACCAGACATCTTTATACAGAGTTTCTACGACAGGTGTTATTACAACTGTAGAAGAAGTCACTATAAAGTAAATGACACAGATAATAATATTAAAGCCTCACAACGTATAACACATTCACAACATAAGCATAAAACAATATTAAAATAATATGCACCTTATTAAATAACAAGATTTACTATTGTACCTGTCACTTAATAGGGTGCATATTATTATAATATAACATCTATTGTTATTATCTATTAATCCGGATATTCGGATGTTATCCCGAAATATTCTTCTAATGACAGCCAGTCGCCATTATTATATAACTTTTCTGCAAGCTCTGTTCCAACATATCTTAAATGCCATGATTCATATTGATAGCCTGTATATTCATCCTTACCCTTTGGAAATCTTATACAGAAGCCATATTTATAACAGTTATCATTAATCCACTTTCCTTCATTCGTATACTGGAAACTATCCTCTATGGAGTTAAGGTCAAAACATAATCCAGTCTGATGTTCTGAGTTACCAGGTCTTGAAGAATATGTATCTGCTGCTACCTTACCATCCTTGGCAACATATCTGTTATATAATGATACCTGATAGTCATATGAACGATATCCACTTGCAATATATATATTAAGCCCATTAGCCGCTGCATCTGCCTGCATTTTTCTAAAAGCTGTCATAAGATCTTTATCAAGGCTCTTATTACTTCTTGCCTCCGTAACAGGCACCTCCGGATTCTCAGGTATAAATGTACTTGGAAGAGCATATGTTTTATTAGCTATAAGATGTCCATCTATATATGTTGCACCATTCTTTGTCTGAATGTTAAAGCCTTTAGATGTCTTTCCAACATTCTCTACATTGGAACCATCATGTATATCTTTGTTATCTGCATTAGTTGGCAGACCACCATTTCCAGCCTGTTCCTGTGTCGTTTCCTGCTGTAATGCTGTTGTACCCACTATACTGTTATTATCAGATTTATCTGTATCATTCTCCTGTTGTGTTGTCTTATTTACAATACTGCTTTTAGCCGTTTTATCAGCAGAGTTCTTTCTGTCAGAGCAACCTTTAACTAAAAATGTAATCGCAACTGCAATTATAATAACAACTACAACCAACGCAATCCGCATAAGTTTTCGTCTTCTTTCACGTTCTTTTCTTGATAATCTTCTTCTACTCATTGTATTCTCCTTATTTCAACTTAATATTAACTTTTGTATATAAAATCCCTGAACATGCAGATATTAAATATCTAAAATGGTTTTTTTACCGAAAAACCACTATCTGTTATCACACCCTTTAAACCTTCTATCTGCTTATCACTGCATTGTTTAATAAGACTTACAAGTCCCTTCGTAAGAAGCCATGCCCCATATTTGTTAAAATGTGTATTTTCTGATACGGTATCTGGCTTATTCAATTCTTTTATGAAATCATCAGGCCATTTTCCTTTATTGATTCCCCGTTTAATAGATGTGTACTTATGAATATCTGCCTGTCCTATTGATTCAAACATAGCAACAGAATATGAAAACAAATCCAGTACTACCGTATGTGTTTCTTCACCTATCTGTTTCATTGCTCTTATATACGCGAAATTATTTCCACCATGAAGTCCTCTTCCGTCCTCAATCTTTCCATCCTCCGTAAACTGCGTGCGCGCTGGTGCTGTCACAAGAATTGGGATTGCTTTATGCTCTCTTGCCATATCTATATATTGTTTTATGAACCATTTATAGCTGCCCTTTTCTCCATTTTTCGAATACGGATAATATGTATCATGTGGATAC
>DJDY01000169.1:0-3248 GCA_002435585.1 Lachnospira sp. UBA5912 | reverse complement strand
TCATGTGGATACGAATTGTTAACTGCCTTTACACTCTGGATAACAGATTCTTTATCTTTTATACTATCATCCTTCATAAGTGCTTCTATATATTCTTCTGGTATATAATCCTTAGATACTTTTTCTCCCGGTATAACTGGGAAACGGCCGTTTTTATCAGGTTCACCCAGTTCGACGAGTCTGTTAAACATTGTCTTATATTCTTTTGATGCATCATCATTATGGCAGAACTCTATAAGAAGATAATCCCCTTCTCCGATATTCTTTTCTATCTCATCAAATCTTCCTTCATTAATAAACAATCTTGAGCTTCTTCCACCCTTGGCACAATTAACAACTTTAGTATCTTTGTTTACATAATATGGCAGATACTGTCCCCATCCTGCTATAAACTCTTCATCCGTATAATTCTGAACTATTGAATCCCCTGCCAGATATATATTCATAATAATCCTCATTTCTGCACACGTTTCCTGCACATAACGAACTTGTGCCAGGTGTGCACAGACACAACTCCCATATGCGAAAATCAATAACACATTAAATAACAGTGTATTGCATACAACAACGCATTGCATACACGATTCTATCACACTTATATATAAAATACCATTGTAAACTTAAAATAATACCCGCATTTGCATCCTGAAACATTAAAATCCAGATATATAATATTTTAACTTATGCAAGACAAATAAAATATCATATACCTGGATATATTTAACAAAGATTCAACTATATAGTTATAACTAAAGCAGCCATACAATTATCTGACGAATCACCAACATACACTTTGAATTGTCCATGTTCTATAACGAAATCTCCACTTTTAACATCATAGAACCCGAATGCATCTTCATACAGATATAACTCTACACTCCTGGATTCTCCTGGTTCAAGAAATACTTTTTTATATGCCTTTAATTCCTTTAATGGGCGTTCTACACTACACTCCATATCCTGTACGTAACACTGTATAACATCTGCCCCTGGCAGATTTCCAGTGTTTTTAAGTTCACAGCCAACAACCGCAGCTAATTTTTCACCTTTTTTATCATCATTACACATACTAACCGTTATATTATCAATCTTAAACTGTGTATAAGACAATCCATATCCAAAAGCAAATGCTGGTTTTATATGTTCTTTTTCATAATATCTGTATCCAACAAATATGCCTTCTTCACATTTTATGGCATCTTCCCTGCCAAACTGCCCATTTTTATATGTAACTGTATCTTCATATCTTACTGGAAACGTTTCTGGAAGTTTTCCACTTGGATTAACCTTTCCTAAAAGAATATCTGCAAGTGCATCACCTGTTTCCATACCTGAATAATAACACCATACAAGTGCTTTTACTCTTGACAGCCATGGCATCTGCACAGGTGAACCTGCAATCATGACAACAACTGTATCAGGATTAATGTCAAGTAATGCATTAATAAGTTCATCCTGTCCATATGGAAGAATCATATCATGTCTGTCTCTTCCTTCTACATCATAATCATGGTTTAATCCGCCTATATATATAACCTCATCTGCATCTTTAGCCAGTTCACAGGCTTCTGTCAATAGCTTATGTCTGTTTTTTTCAATTTCTTTTCTTAACTCTTTATTATTCTTACTGTCGCTCTCCTCACCCATAACCTGACGTTCAAGGCTTGCCTCCTGCCAGTTTACTTCATTCACATCCTTATCACCTGGAACATAATATCCAGGAACATACTGGATATCCACATTACCACCAAGTGCTTTCTTAAGACCAAGTAATGGCGATATTTCATATATTGCCTTTATCTCTGCACTTCCACCTCCACCAGCATGGTTATGCTCCGCATTATGTCCGATAACAGCAATCTTCTTCTTTACTGGTGCTTCATTATCTTTTATTACTTTATCAATTTCTTTATCTGAATTTTTCACACAGGAGTTTCTGCTCATGTTAAGTCTTTCAGGCGTGATTGGAAGGATATTATCCTCATTCTTTAAAAGTATTATACCTTCCCTTGCTGTATCAAGTGCTGCCTGCCAGTGTTCCATATTAGAATATATCCCCTGTTTTCTATTAACCGCATCAGGTCCTATCATCTTTAACCTGTACATAAGTCTTAATATATTCTTTACTTTCTTATTGATTTCTTCTATAGACACAGCTCCTTCTTTTATTGCCTTAAGAAGAGGATTAGCATAATAATAATTATCAAAATCAGGAGTTACACTCATCTCAATATCCATAGATGTATTGGCTGACTTGCTTGTTGTATGTACTGACCCCCAGTCACTTATAACTACACCATCATATTTCCACTTATCTCTTAATATATCATCAAGCAGCTCTTTATTCTCACTGCAATGGCTTCCATTAACCTTGTTATATGCATTCATTATTGAATAACTATGCGCATTACATACTGCTGCTTTAAAACCTTTAAGGTACAACTCATGCAATGTTCTTTCATCAACTATTGTATCAACATACAATCTGTTCGTTTCCTGGCAGTTAACAGCAAAATGCTTTACACATGCTGCAACATCATTCTCCTGTACACCCTTAATGAACGGCACCACAAGCGTTTCAACCATATATGGGTCTTCACTCATATACTCAAAATTCCTTCCACACAAAGGATCTCTTTTAATATTAATGCCCGGAGCAAGTATAACATCTTTACCTCTTCCTCTTGCTTCCTCCCCAAGATTCTTACCGCACATATATGCAAGTTCAGGATTCCATGTTGCAGCAAGTGCGCTGTTACTAGGTGCATATGAAACATAATCATCCGAATATCCTAATGCTACCCATTTGTCATTATAGAACTCATTTCTGACTCCCATAGGTCCATCAGACATTTTAAGCGGAGGAATACCCAGCCTTTCAACACCTTTTGTTTTAAAAAAACCGTCTCCATGTATCATTCCAACTTTTTCTTCTGTTGTCAGTTCACTGACAATAGTATCAATATAGTTTTCTCTTTTAAGTGCATCTTTTTCACAATCAGCCCTATTATCGGCCAAACCATTGCACCATTCATTATTTTCTTTCATAGGCACCTCCAGCATTTCAGATTTCATCACACATTTGATTATTTTTATATAATTATATAATGGTCAAAAGTATTTTGACTATCATGTCTTATCATCATAGTATAATTTATAATATAATACGTCAACTACATATTATTTATATGTATCTTTTTAACAAATACTTGTTTTAAATCTGATTCTCAAAAAATTGAGCATTTTTC
>DJDY01000205.1 GCA_002435585.1 Lachnospira sp. UBA5912 | reverse complement strand
GTCATGCTTCGCATGTCTGTTCGTTCGTTAATGGCGCAAGAAAAGTAAATGTCTGCTTCGCAGCCGCTTTCTTTTTCTTTGCGCTCATTACATCATAATACATCAAACAACGATAGCTGGTTGCTCTCCGCCATACCATCAAGAAGCTTTAATTCACTCAGCTTATCAATAACCGTCTGACCTATTTTAGCGCGCTGTCTTAAGTCATCCTTTGATAAGAACTTGCCAGCTCTTGCCGCTATTTCTATAGATTCTCCAGCAGATTCACCTATTTTGGATACAACCTTAAACGATGGCATGATTTTACCATCTATTATCTGGAAACTTCTTGCCTTTGCCTTGTATATATCTATTGGTATGAATTCGTACCCACGCGCATACATTTCCTGGACTATTCTCATATCCTTGTATTCATCAAGTTCTGTTTTTTCTATAGTACCATCAGCTTTCTTTGCTTTATATATATTAAGATAATATTCAAGACGTTCTCTTCCCATAGCCATCTTTTCATAATCAAAAGCATCTGCCCTTATACTAAAGTAAGCACAGTAATAAGCCAGCGGATAAAACACCTTACAATATGCAACACGCCATGCCATCATAACATATGCTGCGGCATGTGCCTTAGGGAACATATACTGAATCTTATTACAAGACCAGATATACCAGTCAGGAACACCATGTTCTCTCATAATCTGTTCCCATTCCGGTGTAAGTCCTTTTCCTTTTCTTACCTTCTCCATAATAGTAAATGCAAGTTCACTTTCTAGTCCTTTCTGTATAAGGTATATCATAATATCATCTCTTGTACATATAGCAGTAGATATAGTAGCTTTGCCTTCCTTAAGAAGTGTCTGTGCGTTACCAAGCCATACATCTGTACCATGTGAAAGTCCTGCTATTCTTACAAGATCTGAAAAATACTGTGGCTTTGTATCTATAAGCATCTGCATGGCAAAGTCTGTACCAAATTCCGGTATTCCAAGTGCTCCGAGCTTGCATCCTCCTATATCCTCAGGTTTTATGCCAAGAGCTGATGTATCTTTAAAAAGTGACATAACTTCTTTGGAATCCAGCGGAATCTCAAGTGGATCAATACCCGTAAGGTCTTGAAGCATACGTATCATAGTCGGATCAAGATGACCCAGTATATCAAGCTTTAACAGGTTGTGGTCAATACTGTGATAATCGAAATGTGTCGTTACTATGCCACTCTTAACATCATTAGCCGGATGTTGTATGGGCGTAAATGAGTGTATCTCATCTCCAATAGGAAGTACAACTATTCCTCCTGGATGCTGCCCTGTTGTTCTTCGTATATCTATACAGCCCTTAGCGATTCTTTCTATTTCACAACGTCTCTTTACCTTTCCTCTTTCCTCAAGATACTTTAACACATATCCATATGCGGTTTTCTCAGCAACTGTACCTATCGTTCCTGCTTTAAACGTCTGACCCTTGCCAAATATAACCTCTGTGTAGGCATGCGCCTTACTCTGGTATTCATTGGAAAAGTTAAGGTCAATATCAGGCTCCTTATTACCTTTAAATCCAAGGAATGTCTCGAATGGTATATCAAACCCGAGCTTATTTAACTTATGTCCGCACTTAGGACACATCTTATCAGGCATATCGCATCCCGCACCACCTGCGAATTTCTTTACATCATCTGAATAAAAATCAACATAATAACACTTAGGACACAGGTAATGCGGACTAAGGGGATTAACCTCAGTTATACCAGCCATAGTCGCTGCAAATGAAGATCCAACCGAACCTCTTGAGCCTACCAGATATCCGTCATCGTTTGACTTCCACACAAGCTTCTGTGCAATAATATACATAACGGAATATCCGTTTGATATAATTGAGTTAAGCTCTCTTTCAAGTCTTTCCGTAACTATTTCAGGCAAATCCGGACCATATATCTCGTGTGCCCTGTTATGGCATATTGTTCTTAACATCTGGTCTGAATTCTCGATTACAGGAGGTCTTTTATCAGGTCTTACTGGTATTATCTCCTCACACATATTCATAATCTTATTGGTGTTAGTCACAACTATCTCATAAGCTTTATCACTTCCAAGATAATCGAACTCATGAAGCATCTCATCTGTTGTGTGAAGGTAAAGAGGCGGCTGATTATCAGCATCATCAAAACCTTTGCCAGCCATAATTATTCTTCTGTATATTTCATCCTCCGGATTAAGAAAATGCACATCACATGTTGCAACTACCGGTTTATCGAACTTCTCACCAAGTGATATCACTCTTCTGTTAAGATCTCTTAAATCTTCTTCGTCTTTTACATAATAGTCTTCCTTCTCTATCATGAACCTGTTGTTGCCTATAGGCTGGACCTCAAGGTAATCATAGAAGTTAACTATTCTTGCAATCTCTGCATCAGAACGTCCATTAACCATTGCACGGAACAGCTCACCTGCCTCACACGCACTTCCTATTATAAGCCCCTCACGATACTTATTTACAAGACTCTTAGGTATCTTTGGGAATCTGTTAAAATACTGCATATGCGATGCAGATACAAGCCTGTACAGGTTAATTCTTCCCATCTCATTAGCAGCAAGTATTATACAATGATACTGATGAAGCTTCTTTATAGATTCTTCATCAAGAGTTCCCTCTTCATTCAGCTTATCAAGTGTATATATGTCCCTGTCAGCAAGCATTTTTATAAGTTTTAAGAATATATGCGCTGTTGCCTCAGCATCATCTACGGCTCTGTGATGATTATCAAGAACTACATTCAGATGCTTTGTAAGCGTATCAAGCTTATAGTTATGAAGTGCTGGTATAAGAAACTGCGATAACAACACAGTATCTATATATGTAGGTGAGAATTCCAGGCCTAAGCGTTCTGCATTATTAATGATAAAACTCATATCAAACTCTGCATTATGTGCAACCATAACACACCCATCGCAGAACTTAAGAAAGTCTGGAAGTATCTGTTCTATAGTTCCTGATGACATAACCATCTGGTCACTTATTCCTGTAAGATTTTCGATTCTAAACGATATAGGTACTTTAGGATTAACAAATGTAGAAAATCTGTCTACTATCTCACCATCTTTTATCTTTACAGCACCTATCTCTATAACCTTATCTACCAGTGCCGAAAATCCCGTTGTCTCAAGGTCAAACACGACGAACTCGCCAGAGAAATCCTGTCCTGTGGGGTTTGTTACTATACTTTTCGTATCGTCCACAAGATAAGCCTCGACTCCGTATATAACCTTGAAATCAAGTTTTTCTCCCTTTGCCTCATACTTTCCCCACAGCTTCTGCATAGTATGATATGCTTCTGTGAATGCCTGCACAACACCATGATCAGTTATTGCAACTGCTTTATGCCCCCACTTTATGGCCTGATTAATGATATCACTGGCTCTTGACACACCATCCATATCACTCATCTTGGTATGACAATGAAGCTCAACTCTTTTATTAAGTGCAAGGTCTGTTCTTACACTTCTGTTATCTGTTCCTTTACGTATACCCGAAACATTAGATATAGCTATCTCCTGGTCATACTTATCCATGGCAGCTATTCCCTTTATCTTAAGAAAACTACCTTCTTTGATAAAACCATATATATCGTCAAGCTGCTCATTCTTAACAAACATTTTTACTATAATGCTGTCCGTGAAATCGGTAACAGCTATTGAAAGAATCGTTCTCTCGTCTCTTATAGGTCTTGGTTCAACGCTCATAACCATGCCATTAATAACCACTTCACCAACAGGTGTTTCGAGCTGTTCAATCGCAGTTACTTCATCATTGAAATCCCTTCCGTACAGCACATCCTGATTAGCTGGTTTTCTATATCTTGTAAGATCTTTACCTGTTGCTCCTCTCTCATTAAAAAATGCTGCTGCCTTAGCCTTCTGCTCTGCTTTTTTCCTGTTTTTATCGGCTTCGCTTAGTGTTTTGCCTTCTCCCTCGCCATTCTGTGTGGCTGCCTGAAGCTGTTCTTCTATCTGTTTAACGCGAAGATTCAGTTTATGCGCATTTTCCTTTTCATAATGATTCTCTGTCTTGCTTGCATATTTATATTCTACATCTATCTCGAAGCCAAACCGGTTAAGGTATATCTTTTTAAAATAATCCGTAAGGTTATCTGCGTATGTTCTTGCTAAGAAACCATCCTCAAGAGTAAGAACTAAAAGGTCACTTTTTTCAAACTCCCACGTTGAATTCTTTAAAAGATTATACTCAAGTGTCCAGTATTTTTCCAGTTCAAACAATATGCTGTCATAATACACATCCATAATAGTCTGTGGTGTATACTGTTCTGACAGCCTGTAACGGTCAATAATCCTCACATCCATATTCTGTATACGGAATATCTGCTTTTTAAGTGCATCCTCTACTTTGTATATAATCTTCTTGCTTATAACTTTATCGTTTTTTATGTATACACGCGCAAGAGAATTAGTGGAGGTCTTCGAAACCTTCGTGACCTCCACATTTTCCATATATACTTTTATATCGTCTGGCAACTTAAGTGTTTTAAACACTTCCAAAAACTTATACATTATATCTCCACTTTCCCTTATGCCTGCCAGTTATCAAGTTCATCCTTTAACACTGATAACAGCTTATCCTCATCAAACTTCTTAACTATCTCGCCATGTTTTATAAGGACTCCACAGCCGTCTC
This sequence comes from Lachnospira sp. UBA5912, assembly GCA_002435585.1. Classification (GTDB taxonomy): domain Bacteria; phylum Bacillota; class Clostridia; order Lachnospirales; family Lachnospiraceae; genus Lachnospira. Next base: position 10,029 of record DJDY01000205.1, on the reverse strand, counting down.
CGCCTGCTATTCCAAGATCAGCCTCTTTCGCCTCACCTGGTCCATTAACAACACAACCCATAACAGCAATCTTTATATCAAGGTCATAATTCTTAACAAGCTCTTCTACCTTTGATGCAAGTCCTATAAGATCTATTCTGGTTCTTCCACATGTCGGACATGAAACGACTTCTATGCCACCTTTTCTAAGTCCAAGTGTTCTTAATATAAGCTTTGCTGCTTCAACCTCTCTTACAGGATCATCTGTTAATGATACCCTGATTGTATCACCTATACCCTGATTGAGTATGAGTCCTAATCCTATTGCTGACTTGATACTGCCTGAGAATATTGTACCTGACTCTGTTATTCCTACATGTAATGGGTAGTTAGTCTGCTTAGCTATAAGCTCGTGTGCCTTTACGCACATTAAAACATCTGACGACTTGATACTTATAACAAGGTTATCATATCCAAGATCTTCTATTATCTTAACTTTATCAAGTGCACTCTCAACAAGTCCTTCCGCCGTAACTCCATTGTATTTTTCAACCAGGTCTTTTTCAAGTGAACCACTGTTAACACCAACTCTTATAGGTATATTTCTTGACTTGGCAACATCCACTACCGCTTTTATCTTATCTGTTGAACCTATATTGCCAGGATTGATTCTTATCTTGTCAGCTCCATTCTCTATAGCCGCTATAGCCATCTTGTAATCAAAGTGTATATCGGCTACAAGTGGTATATGAATCTGTTTCTTAATCTCACGTACTGCATGTGCCGCTTCTATTGTTGGAACTGTACATCTTATGATATCACATCCTGCTTTTTCGAGTCTTAATATCTGTTCAACAGTTGCTTTAACATCCTCTGTATGAGTGTTAGTCATAGACTGAATCATAATAGGATTACCGCCACCAATAAGTTTATCTCCGATTTTAATAACCTTTGTATTATCTCTATACATACCAATCCTCACTTCTGCGCACATTTTTGCGCATAACGGGCTTGTGTGAAGTGTGCGCATACACCAATCCCGCGTGCAAAAGAGCAGATATCAATCTGACTTTCACACTAATTCCCAATATTTATTAACTTTCATCTGTCTTATATTACATTTGCTTAATATACATTAAGCCGTCTAGAACAGTCCTCTTATATCCTTAAACATGATATAAACCATAAGCGCAAGCAAAAGAATCATTCCTACAAAATGAACTATTCCTTCATGCTCTTTCTTAACAGGCTTACCTCTTAGCACCTCGAGTATAAGAAATACAAGCCTTCCTCCATCAAGTGCAGGTATAGGAAGCAGATTCATAACTCCAAGATTGGAACTTATAAGACCTGCAAGATTAAGCAGGTTTAAGAATACATAAAAAGCACCATCTGCCTTACTCTCCTCAACAATATCACTCATTATGCTTACTGTTCCTACAGGACCTGACAAGTCATTGATACCAACCTTTCCTGTAAACATCATACCAAGACTTCTTATAACTGTATTAACACTGTATCTTACTTCGCCTGCAGCATATTTAAGTGTTTCTATTGGAGAAACCTTATCTCTTGCTCCATAGCACGCGAATCCTGTATAATAATATTCATTTTCCACATATTTAGGAGTCATTGATAATGTCAGATCTGCTCCATCTCTTAACACAGTAACATCTATACTTTGTCCGTTGCATTTGTTTATCTGGTCGCTTATCTGTGTACTGTTATCAACCGATACACCATTAACAGCAACTATTTTATCACCCTTCTTAATACCTGCCACAGCCGCCGGAGTTCCATCTGACACAGAATCTATTGAGCCATTCTGCTCAAGTGTAATACCTATCTGATACTTTTCCTGTTTAACATACTCAGGAGCAAGTGTTGTCGTATGCTTCTGTCCATCCCTTACATATGTTATATTCATAGTTTCATCAGCATGGTAATATCTGTAAAATGAATAATCCCTATAGAACGTAACCTTCTGGTCATTCACTTTAACTATTGTATCCCCCTCCTGAAGACCTGCTACGGCGGCTGGAGAATCTTCATACAGTATATCTACCCTGCATGGGTCATATCCTATGCTTCCAACTATAACAATAGCGCATACGAAAGCAAGAATAAAGTTAAATACCGGACCTGCTGCTATAACTGCTATTCTTGACCACACTGACTTGTTGGCAAAAGACTTCGACATATCATATCCCTGCTCAAGTGCCTCATCTTTAGCCTTCTGTGACATATAACCGCCTGCCGTTGCTTCCCCACGATGTGCTGCATTGTCTATGGATTCTGATTCATCGCTGTCACCTTCATCATCTTCGCTTTCTGCCTCAAGAAAATCTTCTCCAAGCATGATACACGCACCACCAAAAGGAAGAAGCTTAAGACAATACTCTGTCTCTCCTTTTTTGAAATGCAGCAGCTTAGGACCAAAACCAAGTGAAAACTCAACTACCGTTATACCATTAGCTTTCGCAACTATAAAATGCCCAAACTCATGTATAATAATTATTATGCTTAATACAAGTATTGCCAATATTACATTTAAAACCAATTTACCACTTTCCTCCGATCATCTCATATACATTTTTCTCTGTATCAAGAATCTCATCAACGGATGGATTATCAATATAATCCACCTCATTCATAGCGTACTCTATGATATCTGGTATATCAAGATATTTAATCTTTCTGTCTAAAAATCTGGCAACAGCAAATTCATTGGCTGCATTATAAGCTGTTGGTATATTACCACCTCTGTCTGATGCCTCATAAGCCAGCTTAAGGCCTTTAAATGTCTCCATATCCGGCTTTTCAAATGTTATACTGCCAAGTTCAAAGAAATCAACTCTTTTAGTGTTAAGTTCTCTTCTATGTGGATAGTATAATGCATACTGTATCGGAAGACGCATATCAGGACTTCCAAGCTGTGCCATAATACCACCATCAACAAACTCCACCATAGAATGTATTATGCTCTGTGGCTGTACAACAACACATACCTTTGATGATGGAACATCAAAAAGCCACTGTGCCTCCATAACTTCAAGCCCCTTATTTACCATGGTTGATGAATCGATTGTTATTTTTCTGCCCATGGACCAGTTAGGATGGTTAAGCGCATCCTCAAGTGTAACATGCTTAAGATCTTCTCTCTTTTTCCCTCTGAAAGGACCTCCTGATGCTGTAAGAAGTATCTTTTCCACTTCTCTTTTATATTCTCCATTAAGTGACTGGAATATTGCAGAGTGTTCACTGTCAACCGGATATATATTCACTCCGTTATCTTTAGCCAGTTTCATAATAATATGTCCTGCTGTCACAAGTGTTTCCTTATTGGCAAGAGCTATGTCCTTATGTGCTTTTATTGCCTTAATAGTTGGAATTATTCCCATCATTCCGACTACAGCCGTAAGCACTATATCAGCACTTTCTATGGTTGCAGCCTCAATAAGTCCCTCATCACCATATACTATTCTTACATCAATATCAGCCAGAAGAACTTTAAGTTCTGATGCCAGCTTTTCACTGCCTATACATACAAGTTCCGGTTTAAACTCCCTCACCTGTTCTGCCAGATCTTTAACTCTTGTACCAGCCGCAAGCGCAACTACTTTTATATCCTTGTTTCTTCTTATAACATCAAGTGTCTGCGTTCCAATAGAACCTGTTGAACCCAGTACAGATATACCTCTCATTGTAATATAACCCCTTTCATCTGTTTTTATATCTTTAGTATTATTCATTTTAAAATAAATAAGCCTATCTATATAGCAAGCCCATTTATAATAACTATCGCCCAGTATACAACAGGTGCTGTAAATATTACGCTGTCAAACCTGTCTAATATGCCTCCATGTCCAGGAATAAGCTTACCATAATCCTTAACATTATAATTTCTCTTAATTGCAGAAGCAGCAAGGTCACCTACTATAGCAAGCATTGCTCCGAAACAGCTGGCAACTGCAAATGTTAATACAGGATTAACCATTACTTCTGACATCCTTGAGCTTACAATGCTTCCATATATAACACCAAGAAGTGTAGCACCCGCTATTCCTCCAATCGCACCTTCTACTGATTTCTTAGGCGATAATACCGGTGCCATCTTATGCTTCCCTATAAGCACACCTGTGAAGTATGCAAATGTATCATTTCCCCATGAGGAAACAAATATAAGCCATACAAGATAAACTCCATTATCAAGTGCTCTCGTCTCATATATATGTGCAAGCATCATAGTTACATATATAATTCCAAAAAAAGCCCACATAACATTTTCAGCCTTATACTTTGGAAATGTAAACACATATACAGACATCAATGCAAGAAATGATATAACAATCACTAATATACTATACTTGTTATCCTGTCCTGTTAATGTTATATAGTACCCTATTGTTGCTATATAAGCACATATTCCAAGTGGACTTTTCTCAAGTCCCGCTACCCTTAATAGTTCAAAGTTACCAACAAGGGATATAATAAGACATAATGCATATAAGAACCATCCTCCGAAGTAAAGTGCCGGAGCTGCTATAGCAACAAGACATATTCCACTTATTACTCTTTTTAACAAATCCTACTCCTCCTTAACTCCACCATATCTTCTTTCTCTCTTATTATATTTCTCACATGCCTTAATAAGTTCTTCTTTATTAAAATCCGGCCAATGAACATCTGTAAAATAAAACTCTGTATATGCAAGCTGCCATGGAAGATAATTAGACAATCTTTGTTCTCCACTTGTTCTTATAAGAAGGTCAGGATCTGGAATACCTGCGGTATCAAGATTGTCACTAATCATGGCTTCATTGATTTCATCAGTATCAATCTCTCCACTCTTTACCTTATCAGCTATTTTTTTAACAGCTCTTACTATTTCATCCCTGCCACCATAATTAATAGCTATAGTAAAGTTAAGACCAGTATTGTTTTTTGTTTTTTCTTCAAGATTATTAATACTTTCTATTATATCTTCGCTAAGTTCTTCCTTTCTTCCTATAACACGACATTTAACATTGTTTTTCATAGACTTCTTTACGCAGTCTTTTAAGTACTTTCTTAATATGTTCATAAGTGTACCTACTTCTTCTGCAGACCTTTTCCAGTTCTCTGTAGAAAATGCATATACTGTAAAATACTTTATGCCAAGGTCATCTGCTACATAAAGCATATCTTCAACAACTTTATTTCCCTGCATATGACCATATGTACGTGGCATATGTCTTTTCTTGGCCCAGCGTCCATTGCCATCAAGAATGACCGCAACATGCCCAGGTATATTCAATCCTAATTCTTCATTAAAATAATCCATATCTATCTCCATTTTCGTAAAAATAAAGGCTGTTGCATTAACCAACAGCCTTCTTCATTATATATCTTATACTGTAAGTATTTCTGCAGACTTTTCTTCGATTGCCTTATCAATCTGAGCTACATATTTATCTGTGAGCTTCTGAACTTCATCTTCTAAGTTCTTAGCTTCATCATCTGAAATATCTCCTGCCTTATTCTCTTTCTTGACAGCATCATTAGCATCTCGTCTTACGTTTCTTATGGCAACCTTTGCATTGTCACCTTTCTTCTTAACTTCTTTAGCAAGTTCCTTACGTCTGTCCTCTGTTAACTCAGGGAATATAAGTCTTATAACCTTACCATCATTATTAGGTGTAAGACCAAGATCCGAAACAAGAATTGCCTTCTCAATATCCTTTATAAGACTTGACTCCCAAGGCTGAATCTGAATCATACGTGCTTCCGGCACTGAAATGTTGGCAACCTGCTGAAGTGATGTCGGTGTACCATAATAATCAACCTTGATCTTATCTAATATATGTGGATTAGCTCTTCCTGCCCTGATAGTTGTATAGTCTTCCCTTAAAGACTCAACTGATTTCTTCATTTTCTCTTCGTATTCTCTGATATCGCTCATTATTAATACTCTCTTTCTTAGTTTTAATTATAATTAGAACTTATACAAGCTTCCTGCTGATGCAAGGTAAACATCATAATATAATTGTCAAAAATATAAATATATAAATATACGTTATCTCAATATTACAATAATCTTATGTAATAATCAACAGTATTATTCAACTGTAACCTCTGTTCCGTTGAATTTGCCTGAAAGTGCATTCACTATGCTATCCTTCTCGTTAAGACCAAATACCATAAGTGGCATCTTATTCTCCATGCACATAACAGATGCTGTCATATCAATAACTCCAAGATGTTTATCAACAACATCTGTGATTGATATCTTGTCATACTTCTTAGCATCAGGATTAATCTTTGGATCGCTGTCATACACTCCATCTATAGCCTTTGCTAAAAGAATGGCATCTGCATCAAGCTCTATGGCTCTAAGAACAATACCTGTATCCGTAGAGAAATATGGGTGTCCAGTTCCTCCTGCAAAGAATACTACCATTCCTTTTTCAAAATATTTATTGGCACGGTCTTTTGAGAAAAGTTTGGTCATGCTTCCACATTCGAAAGGTGTAAGTATATTAGTCTTTAATCCCTGTGATCTGAATATCTCAGAAACATATATACAATTCATGATAGTCGCAAGCATTCCAATCTGGTCTGCCTTAGTCCTGTCTATATTGTCATTAGAGCGGCCTCTCCAGTAGTTGCCGCCACCAATAACTACTCCGACATTAATACCTTTATCTATAATCTTATTAACCTGTCCTGCTATATCTATTATGAGTTCATCATCATAGCCTGACTTTTTATCTCCTGATAATGCTTCCCCGCTGAGTTTAAGTATTACTCTTTTAATATCCTTCATCTTGCTATACTCCTTTGAATTAATCTTAGATATATTATTAAATATTATCCTTTCCCGGTGCCATGTTAAATATTGATTCAACATCTATATCTGCATATGCCTGTGAGCATCTTCCATCAATAGTCGCACCATTGTTAATCTGGACTGTCTTTGACTTAATATCTCCCACTATAACAGCAGATGAGTCAATTATAACCGGACCATTAACATCAACATTTCCCTTAACCGCGCCTGCAATAACTGCTGATGTTGCTGTTATATTACCTACAGCTACCGTACCCTGACCTATCTTTACAGAGCCTTTAGCTTCTATATCTCCTGTTATCTGTGCATTATTGGCAAATACTTCATTGGCTGTTATAGTTCCTGTTATAGTTCCACTTACTGTCATCTTTCCTTTACATGACACATCACCCTCAACAGTACCAAATATATCAATTGAACCTATTGAATCAAGGTTACCAGTTACAACAAGACCAGATGTTATAACTGCTGTTTCATCTGATATCTGTTCAAGTTCCGTCTTTGGTTCTTCCATAACAGTCATGTTATCATCTATAACTTCTTTAGTGTCACCATTAAGCTGTGCTTCAAGCTTATCAGTTATTGAAGCATCTTGCGCCTGTCCACTTTCCTTCTTTAACTGTTCAGACACTTTAGCAAGGTCAGCATCATCCAGTGTGTTAACCATCATACCATCTTTTTCTTCCCTGCCAAGCCTTCCAAATATATCCTTCGAATCATCTGATGAATTAGACTTCGTCCCGAATAAACCCATCATTATCCTCCTTTGAATCGTATGTTCTTATACTTTTTTGCTCACTATAGTATAGCATAACACAAGTAATAGGGCAATAAACTTTCTATGAACTTATTCGATCCACTATGTGATAAACATATATGCATAATAAAAGAGGCAGAACTGCTTCTGCCTCCTTTATTATAAGTTATAATCAATCTTTTCTTAAGACAAACTGTGATGTCATCTCGTTCATAGCTTCTGCCTGTGCTGATAATTCTTCACTCGTTGCAGAACATTCTTCTGATGCAGCAGAGTTAGATTGAACAACTTCTGATATCTGGTCAATACCATTCTCTGCTTCTCTTAAAGCAGCTATCTGCTGGTTAGAATTCTCACTTAACATCTTAGATGTATCCGAAATATCATTAATACCCTGAACAACTGTATCCATGGAATCAGCTGCCTTCTGTGCTACCTGGTTACCTTCTTCTATCTCGTTTAATGCGCCTTCAATAAGACTTCTTGTGTCTACAGCTGACTTAGCACTCTCATCTGCAAGCATACGTATCTGTTCTGCTACAACTGCAAATCCCTTGCCTGCCTCCCCAGCTCTGGCTGCTTCAATAGCCGCATTAAGTGATAAGAGGTTAGTCTGGCTTGCTATGCTCTCAATATCAGATATAATATTCTCTATCTTCTTAGATGTATCACTTATGCGCTGCATAGCCTCCATAAGTTCATGCATATCTGACTTGCTAGAATCTGCTGACTGCGCATAAAGCTCTGCTTTCTTGCTTGTTTCGTTAAGATTGTTAACAGTATCTGCAACCTGTTCGGTAATAGTTGCCATAGTTGCCTGAAGCTCTTCAACTGCTCCTGCCTGTTCTGTTGCTCCCTCAGCAAGTTCCTGTGCTGACTGTGCAAGATTTTCTGAACCTGCTGTTACCTGCTCTGCTGATTCCTCAACACGCTTTAATGTAGCATCCATCTTTCTGTTCATGTTACGGACAGCATTCTTTAACTCTACAAACTTACCTACATACTTATCTTCTATCTCTGTCGTTATAGCAAAATTACCATCTGCCATTAAAGACATAAGTCTGCTTAAATCACTGATAATAAGATTAAGGTTAGCTGCCATATCCTTTGCAACCTTATTCATAACTGCAATTTCATCTTCGTTATCATGCTCTGGGAATGGTGAATCAAGATCGCCTTCTGCAAATGTTTTCAATCGTTCAGCAAGCGCTTCTATAGGTTCTTCTATCTGCTTAGATATCTGGGCACCTATTCTCTTTGATAAAACGAAGCTTACTACTATAATCACAACAACTATTAAAGTAAGTATAATCTTAACTACAAATAATGTTCTTTCAAGTTCATTACCTTTATTAACATTAACATTCATAAGGTCTTTCATTGCAGCATAGACATCATCATACATAGGTCCAAGTACATCATATTCCTGCTTCTGCGCATTTTCTGAAGCACCAGGATCTGTTGTTGATGCCATTTTTAATATACTGTCACTTTTTGTCCAGTAACTGTCAAGCTTACTTGCAATATTGGCATATGACTGTTTTCCTTCCTTAGTTACCATGCTTTTCTCAATATCACTAAAATAGCCTTCAAAAAGCTGTTTCTTTTCTTCATATTCTTTCTTTTCGCTGTTAATTTCGCTGTCATTTCTATAACTGATTACTGCTCTAAGCGAACTTCTCGCCTCTGAGAATGTAACCATAGCCTTGCCTATATCTCCCTGTGAAAATCCATAATTAGTCATGGCACTCTCATACTGACTACTCATAACAAATATAGCAATACCGCATAATATAAGTCCTACGCAGCTTATCAGTGCTACAAGTGAAAATCCCTTGTTAAGTTTTTTTCTAATCGGGTTCTTTACTTCCATAGTTTCTCTCCTTTTGTTATGATTCATATTCATATAATATGGTCACTCATATATTAACTCATTATACGGAACGTATAATAAATTAAAGAAAACAACATATTTTATACTAATGCACGCAAAAATATCCGCTTATTCTCAAGCCGGATAAAATAAAACAATATTGCACGAACCATATGTATAAAATGATTATATCAATATTATTATGTTTTTTCAATACCCACTGCAAAATAACTTATTTTTATAAAAATATCATGCATTATATACATATAAACTACTTTTATTCTTCAATTTTCTTTAATTATGCACATAATCTTTATATAAGTTTGTTTATTATTATATTGAACACTTGAAAATATATCTTATAAAATATAGAACATAAAATACAATCCATAAAAAAAGACAACATCTTCCGACATTGTCCTTTTATAATATGATGTATGTGACAAAAGTATAAAAGTCATTTTCCTGCTGGAAAAGACTTTTTACACTCTCATCATAATATTATATATAATTCTGATTACTTAAGCTGTGCTGCTACTTCTGCTGCAAAGTCTTCATTCTTCTTCTCAAGACCTTCGCCAACTTCGAAAC
>DJDY01000046.1:12593-12770 GCA_002435585.1 Lachnospira sp. UBA5912 | reverse complement strand
GTTTTTTATATTGCAAGTAATATACATTGATATCGTTGTTATGTATATTATTTGAATTATAATCGATTATCTATAGTCTAAACTGAATTCGGTACCAAGAAAGATTTCCCAAGAAAAAGTAATTTAATATGTGATGTGTTAAAAAGCATATATACAGAAAGGCGTTATATGAGTTAT
>DJDY01000046.1:7448-12487 GCA_002435585.1 Lachnospira sp. UBA5912 | reverse complement strand
TTAAGGAATTCTGGAGAAATAATGAAAGATTTGCTGACCTTTTTAATGCGGTATTATTTAATGGTAAAAAGGTGATTAATGCAGAAAATCTGCAGGAGATAGACACAGATGTATCGGGAACAATCAGGGTTCAGGAATATAAGGAAACATTAAAAAGAGCCAGAGATGTTGTCAAGAAATATTATAATGGTGTAGAATTTAATATACTAGGATTAGAAATGCAGGAAAAAATGCATCTTGCAATGCCATTAAGGACAATGGTGTATGATGCACTTGGCTACATAAAAGAGTATAATGAAATAAAGAGTAACAATACTAAGGATAATATTAAGAGGAAGCATAAAGCTTATATTGATAACAAATATAAGGATGATGATAAAACCAATACTGAATACAACAGAGATTTCAATAACATATCAAAGAACTATTCGGAAAAATCATTATCAGCAGAGCTTATTGACATGATAAGTGAGATGACAGGAACTAAAGAACTTGCAAAGATAGTGAATAAAGGAAAGAAAGATAAGGAGGATGATGTTCAGATGTGGAGTGCGATGAAAGAATTCAGGGATAGTGGTGTACAAGAAGGCAGACTTGAAGGAAAACGTGAAGGTAGGCTTGAAGGTAAACTCGAAGGTAGGCTTGAAGGTAAACTCGAAGGAAAACGTGAAGGTCAGGAAGAGGCACGCTTAGCCAGCATAAGGACAATAATGAAAAAATTGAACCAGACTGCTGATGAAGCCATGGATACACTTGATATAGAAGAAAAAGACAGAAAAAAGTATCGTGAGCTGATTAATTCCTGATAATGATAATAAGGAAAGAGATAAACCTGATACATCAGTGAGCAACAAAATTTCTCTTTGACATTTACGTCATAAATATAAAATATGGAGTAAGAATATGAATAACAGTAACAGATTAGTGTTTCTTGATGATTTAAAGGGGCTATGTATATTATTGGTGGTATTCTGCCACTATGTTTTACTGCCGGCAGATTCTGTGGCAGGCAATATAGTTATGAGTATATGCTGGGCTGCGGTGCCATGCTTTATTATGACAACAGGATATCTTTTACATAAGAAAGAAACATTTGACTGGAAGAGATATTTTACGAGACTTATAACTACATATATAGTTTTTGTTATATGGAGATTCATATATATGTGTGTTGAAAGTAATATATATGAAGAAACACATACTATAAGAGAATATATTATGGCAACGTTGTTAGCAGCAGATATTGGCGGGATAGATTTCGGAGCGTTGTGGTACATGAAGGCATATATTGTTATTTATCTTATCTATCCGGTCACTTGGTTTATGTTCAGGAATAATGGTAAGAAGTTTGCACTAGGCATGCTCATAGTAAGCTTCGTAGGAGATATAGGAGTTGGCTCGGTTAACATATTACTGTCATATTTTAGCAGCCTTGATATAAGTTCGGTCAGTACACTTACTCCATATATGAATTATGGTTTTATGCTTACATATTTTCTTATAGGCGCATTCTTGTACGAATACAGGGATGATATTAAAAAGAAGATTAACAGATATATTCCCATTATTCTGTTTATTGCAGGAGTACTGCTTATTGTTCTTGAAAAGTATATAGAAACTAGAACTATGAGCTGGAATAACATATATCTTAATAATGGATATAAGAGAATATCAGTTATGATTGCGGCAATAGGGCTGTTTATGAGTTTTGATTATTACAGTTCCAATAAAGAAAATGTGTTTGGAAAATATTTAGGTCAGTGTACAATGGGGATATATTATATGCATTATATTTTATTGATTATATGTACCAAGTACATATATCCGTATATCAATATAGAATATTATTCGCTGGCAGCTAATCTTATAAAAACGGCAGTGCTGGCAGCCGCGTGTATGGTGATAACTATTATAGTAAGAAGAATTCCATTATTAAAGAAAATGGTTATGTAATTGGAAGTTTGTCTATTATATCATTACTTATATTATTTATATATTTGTATAATTAATTAAAAGTACTGGATATATAGCATCTAAAGTATTATACTTATTGCAGTATTCTTAGTGGCTTACCACTTTGAAGATAAAGCAACAAAGCTTACATTTTAATGTATGTGAGCGTTGTAGGAGAAAAAGGAGGAAATATGATTAGGGAGAAGTTCGTAAAGAACAAAAAAGTTAAGAAATTGCTTGCATCGGTGGCTGTATTTGTCAGTACAGTATGTATAAGCACAGCAGCATCTGGCTTTACTACACAGGTTTATGCTGAGGCAACTATTGGTACTAATATTTCAGTAGCAACTACAGGCAATAATTATAGCAGATGGGCATCACCGGTGAAAGCATATCTTGTTAATACAGGTGAAGGCAATCTTATGAGAGTGCAGTCTGATGGTTCTAATGTTTATGTAGAATACTACAATCAGGAATTAAGAATCACAGATTACAGACAGATACCTACAGAGCTTTCGGAGTTTGGTGGATTCTATGCGGGTTCTGATGCTTATTATATAGTAAGTGGACAGAATAATCCATCAGAGTCAGCAGATGTGGAGTGCTTCAGAATAACTAAGTATGATAAGTCATGGAAAAGAATCGCATCTGCAAGCTTATATGATTGCAACACAGTAAGTCCGTTTGAGGCAGGAAGTCTTAGAATGACAGAGGCGGATGGATATCTGTTTATAAGAACATGTCACACTATGTATAAGTCATCAGATGGTTATAATCATCAGGCCAATGTAACTATACAGGTTGATGAGAAAAATATGAATATTACAGATTCATTTACTGATATTATGAATTCTTCATATGGTTATGTAAGTCACTCATTTAATCAGTTTATTAAGACAGATGGCAATCATCTTGTAGCAGTGGATCATGGCGATGCTTACCCTAGGAGTATAGCACTTATAGAGTATCCAACAGATTTTACTACTGGTCAGTTTATTTCTAATATGAATAACAGGGAGTACTGTAAGTGTACTTCTTTACTTAATATAGCAGGTACTACAGGTGATAATACTACTAACGCATCTGTAGGTGGTTTTGAGGTTACAGACAGCGCATACATAGTAGCAGCTTCATCTATAGACCAGGATAACAATGGTGGACTTAGAAATATATGTATTCTTTCTAATTCCAAGGCAGACGGAACGACTAAGGTAAACTGGATTACAGATTATACAGGTGATGATTATTCAGCAACAACTCCACATCTTGTTAAGATGACCAACAACAGATATCTTGTTTTATGGTGCAAGGGCAGTGATACAGAAGGAACTGTATATTATACATTTGTAGATAATAATGGCAACCAGACAGATAAGATAAGAACTATGTCAGGTAAGCTGTCACAGTGTGAACCGGTTATGTATGGAGACATGGCTATATGGTACACCAGTGATAAAGATAGTGTAAGCTTCCATGGTATATTCAAGGATGGTTCAGCTTATGGAACTGAAAGAGGTCTGTTACAGGAGCCTGATGGAACATGGAAGTATTATGTTAATGATGAAGTTGACTATGACTACACAGGCCTTGCCAATAACGAATATGGCTGGTTCTATGTAAAGAACGGAGTATTAGACTGGAGCTATACAGGCCTTGCCCAGAATGAATATGGCTGGTTCTATGTGAATAATGGTGCAGTAGACTGGAGTTATACAGGTCTTGCCCAGAATGAATACGGCTGGTTCTATGTAAAAGATGGAATGATAGACTGGAGCTATACAGGCCTTGCCCAGAATGAGAATGGCTGGTTTTATGTACGTAATGGCGCAATAGACTGGGGCTACACAGGCCTTGCCCAGAATGACTACGGCTGGTTCTATGTAAAGAACGGTATAATAGACTGGAGTTACACAGGCCTTGCCCAGAATGAATATGGCTGGTTCTATATTAAGGACGGAGTATTAGATTGGAACTATACAGGCCTTGCCGAAAATGAGAATGGCTGGTTTTACATAAAAGACGGAGTGCTGGACTGGAGTTATACAGGCCTTGCATCCAATGACTATGGTACATTCTATATTCACAATGGAGTTCTTGACTGGAGTTACACAGGTGTAGCACAGGATACAGCAGGTGTTACATGGTATGTAGAAAACGGAGTAGTTAATAAGGATTATAGTGGCTATGTAAAATGTGATGATGTTACATATAGGGTTATTAATGGTGTTGCTATTAAACATAACCATGTATACACATCAGAGGTAACTAAGAAAGCAACATGTACTGAGGATGGTGAAAGAACATATACATGCTCAATATGTAATGATACTTACACAGAAACCATAGAAAAGACAGGACATAAGTATGTGGATAAGGTTGTTGAACCAACATATACAGAAAAAGGTTACACAGAACATACATGTTCAGTGTGTGGAGATACATACAGGGATAATTACACAGATGTATTATCACCAGAATATGAGGCTGTAAATATTACAGATGATAACTGGGAAGATTATTTATATATTTATGAATGTATAGTTCCTGAATATGATACTGAAAGTGATGGTATAAACAGTCTTACATATTATTGCAGATTAGCAGTAAAACCAGAGATAGCAGAAAAGCTTGATCCAGAAAAATATACTGTAATTAATTATGATGCAAGCTGCTTTACAAATAAAAATTCAACAATAACATATGATTTTTCGTCACGTGAAGATGAATATAATGCAGATGATGGCTGGACTAAGAAAACATCAATCGGAGTCAGCTTATCTGAAAGTCAGACAGGTAAAATAAACGTTGGTGGTTCTAATGCTGGTTATAGCTATATATATCATACATATAAAGATGTTGATGATAAAGCTTTATCAGGTGAAATTACTATGAATACAGTAAGCACTAATCTGGCTTTTATACGTAGTATATCAGGAAAGTTATATGTAAGAACTAACTAATATATATCTGTATATTATTGATTTAACAACAATATTAAAATACGTCAGAACAGCATAAAAGCTGATTTCTGACGTATTTTTATTTACTTAAGTATTTATATAATATGATGTGAGTGTCAAAAGTAA
>DJDY01000046.1:6873-7380 GCA_002435585.1 Lachnospira sp. UBA5912 | reverse complement strand
CATTGCTATGCAATTCACACTTACATCATAATATACTATTAACAAGATTAGATTTACTTGTAACCATGAACAGTATAATTTTGTTGGAGTGTATACCACAAAATGCGATAAATTAAGCTTTATGTATTATTGTCAGGTAAGATTCTATGTAATATTTGCCGATATAATATGTGTATATATGCGTGGATTATTATATATGTTAACTTATACTATGATGTTTATGATACCGGAATAAAATGCAATATAGATATTTAAGTATTTTTTATTCGCGAATATTGTAATATTACCATTGCTGGTAAAAGATGGTAAAGTAGTCCGTGAATATGCGGTTATATACTTTAACTTGTGGAACGTATAACATTATATTATTAGAAGGCATAAGGACAAGTATATATTAATCATGATACGAAAAGGAGGAAGTATATGAGAGGAAACTATATCAAAAGAGCAGCTTCGGCATTGTTAAGTGCGTTGCTTGTGCTAACATCGGTTAGTATAGCACCAGCA
>DJDY01000046.1:3960-6829 GCA_002435585.1 Lachnospira sp. UBA5912 | reverse complement strand
TAGCACCAGCAGCACAGGTGTCAGAAGATACAGCAAAGACACAGAGCGTATCGACAAGTAAATACGCTAACATAGTTGTGTTTGTAGATTTCAAGGATACAACACATGAACATGAGGAAACAGCTCTTGGAAAGTGTTATAAAGAAGATCCTAAGATTACAGAATATTTTGAAGGAGATGAGGAGCATCCAAGAGCACTTAAGCAGTATGTTTCTAACATATCTTATGGACAGCTTGATGTGCAGAATATTATTCCACAGTATGATAGTGAGAATAATAAGATAGAACCATATGTGTTAAGCAATGATGTATCATATTACGGGGACAGGACTGTTGGAACTTCAGGACCAGCCCTTGGAGATACAAGAATGGTTAAGGAGATATCTGCATTACTTGCTAATGACAGCAGATTCCCTAAGGATGCAATAGTAGATTATGATGGTGACGGATGTGTTGATAATCTTATGATTATAACAGCCTGTGAAAAAGGTAATTCTAATTCACAGATGTATGGCCATAAGTCAACATATGCAGGAACAGAAGAGATTAATTCTAAGAAAATAGGCAGTTATACAGTTATTCCAGAAGGTTCAGCATACTTTGGATTAACTGAGAGTGGTGTTATCATACATGAGTTTATGCATACACTGGGTTATCCAGATCTGTATGTTAATACGAATGTTTCTGGTGTTGTACCGGTAGGACAGTGGGATATCATGGCGATGGAAAGCAAGTTCCTTCAGTATCCTCTGGCATATTTCAGGTCAGCATATTCAGGATGGTTTGATATACCTACAGTAACAGAGTCAAAGAAGAATTGTTCGATATATGCAGCTTCTTCTACTACATTAGATACAAGAAATAATCAGGCAATTATACTTAGAACAGATTATTCATCTAATGAATTCTTTGTTGTTGAATACAGAAAGCAGAGCAGCAACTATAATGTAGCATCTTATGATAATAAGTCTTATGAAAGTAAGATATATGGTTCAGGACTTATCATATATAGAATCAATGCTTCTCTTACAGGTGGCAATATGTATGGTCCTCCATATAAGGCATATGTATTCAGACCGGGTGATTCTATACATAATGGTTATGAAAAGGCCGATGTTCAAAACATAGATAAATCTTTCTTATCAGCAGAAAGCGGCCGTACATCTTATGGAACGCATGATAAGAGTGCAGGCATAGCAGAGAATGCTATTACATATTCAGATGGAACTAACAGCGGAATTGTAATAGAAAATGTAGGCAGTGCATCTGGCGACACAATAACATTTGATATATCATTTGCGGATGACGGACAGGAAGGCCGCTGGATAACAGAAAGTACAGATACACTTGGACTTTCACTTAAAAATGTGGCAACATATACAGATAGTGAACAGAATAAGTATTTTATATCTAATGTAGGTGATGATTACAGTTATACTACAGCTACTTCATTATTTAAGTATAGTGATGGAGCGTGGAGCAAGCTTACGGATGGACCTAAGGCGGCTAGTGATAGTGCATCTGTAGTTACTTACAATGGTGATGTATATATTTCTTATGTAGGTAGTGATTATCATGCAAATGTTGATAAATGGAATGGAAGCAACTGGCAGAATATACATAAATCATCAGGTGAATCCAATGAGATAAATATAACATCAGATACCACAGGTGTATATTTCACATATGCAGATGCAGTGGGAAATGAAGTATATGCATATAAGTATGATGGAAATAATGTAAGTAAATTATCAGATAATGTATGCTATTCTGCTGGAAAGTATCCGTCTAATCCGGTAATTACAGCAGATGGAGGTAGTATATTTGTCGCCTATAGAGAAGCTTTTAATGATGATAAGATATTTGCTAGAAAGTATAATTCATCAGATAATAGCTGGAGTACTGTATTAGATGGTTCAATACAGGCTAATAAAATTATATTAAAAAATAGCAATGGAAAGTTATATTTGCTAAAAAGTGGAACGACATCATCAGATGCAGCAAAGAGTTATCTATACAGCCTTGACTACGCCAACTCTGCTACAGAGTGGACTCAGGTAGGTTCTAATAGTGTAACAGATAAGGGTGTCAATAACGCAAGTTTGTGTTTTAATGGTGATAATGTATATGTAGGAACTACTGCAAGTGATAAGATTACATTTGTAAGTGGACTTGTAGATGGCGAGTGGCAGCAGCTTGGAACTAATGTGTCTATTCAGGATATTAGTGGTCTTAATATAAGCTATGGTAATTCTAAGATATATGCGACATATCTTGACAGTGATACTGGTAAAGTCGTTGTTCGTTCTTATGAAGTAAAATCTGCTGATAAGCCGGAGCAGCCGGTAGAGGTTCCTATAACAGAGGTTCAGCTTGGCAGAGAAGCACTTGATATGTATGAGGGAGATACTTTCAAGCTTACAGCAACAGTTCTTCCGGTTAATACAACAGACAGCAAGGACATAAGCTGGAGCAGCAACAATGAAGCAGTAGCGACAGTGTCCGAGGATGGAACAGTAACAGCCAAGAGCGCCGGAACAGCTATAATTACAGCGACAAGTACAAACGGAAAGACCGCAGACTGTACAATAACAGTAGAAAAGAAGCTTATACCAATCACAGAAGTACGTATTGATAAGAGCAGTGCAACACTGACAGAAGGTGACTCAACAACACTCACAGCAACAGTCCTTCCAGAGAATACAACAGACAGTAAGAGTGTAAGCTGGAGCAGTAATAATGAAGCAGTAGCGACAGTATCAGAGGATGGAACAGTAACAACCAAGAGTGCCGGAACAGCCGTAATCACAGCAACAAGTGAGAATGGAAAGACCGCAAGCTGTACGATAACAGTAGAAAAGAAGCTTAT
>DJDY01000046.1:3794-3941 GCA_002435585.1 Lachnospira sp. UBA5912 | reverse complement strand
ACAGTACTTCCAGAGAATACAACCGACAGAAAAGATATAAGCTGGGGCAGCAGCAACAACGACATAGCAACAGTAGATACAACTGGACATGTTGAGGCAAAGAAGGCTGGAACAGTTATAATTACAGCGACAAGCATAAACGGAAAG
>DJDY01000046.1:0-3731 GCA_002435585.1 Lachnospira sp. UBA5912 | reverse complement strand
ATAACAGTAGAAAAGAAGCTTATACCAATCACAGAGATAAGTCTTAGTGAGAGTGCAGTAGGAATAATAGAAGGAAATACACATAAGCTTACAGCAACAGTACTTCCAGAGAACACAACCGACAGTAAGAGCATAAGCTGGAGCAGTAGTAATGAAGCGGTAGCGACAGTGTCCGAGGATGGAACAGTAACAGCGAAGAGTTTTGGAACAGCCGTAATAACAGCAACAAGCACAAACGGAAAGACCGCAGGCTGCACAGTAACAGTGAGCAGAAAAGAGATACCAGTTGAGGATGTTATACTCAACAAGACAAGTGCAACAATAACAGAAGGTGATGTATTAAACTTAACAGCGACAGTACTTCCAGAGAATACAACTGATTCTAAGAATATAGGCTGGAGCAGCAATAATAATGACATAGCAATGGTTGATTCAACTGGAAAAGTAACAGCCAAGAAAGTAGGAACAGTTGTAATCACAGCAACAGGCGTTAGAGGAAAGAGTGCAAGTTGTACAATAACAGTAGAGAAAAAAGAAGTGCCAATCGCAGATGTTGTTCTTAATAAGACAAGTGCAACTATGGATGAGGGTGAATCAATACAATTAATTGCAACAGTTTATCCAGAAAATACAACTAATGGAAAGAGTATTAAATGGAGCAGCAGTAATAACACTGTAGTTACAGTTGACCTTATGGGAAAGGTAACAGCCAAAAAAGCAGGAACAGCCATAATCACAGCAACAAGTGAAAATGGTGTAACTGCAAGCTGTACAATAATAGTCAACAAGAAAGATACATATACAGGTTTAAGAGATGTTAATGGTAAGTTGACATATTTTAACAATGGAAATGTAGACACAACATACACAGGTCTTGTGGATTATGATGGCAGTACATATTATGTAAAGAATGGTGTTGCAGATATAACATACACAGGAGTTGTGGATTATGATGGTAACAGATATTATGTAAATGAAGGTGTTGTAGATACAGGATATACAGGTCTCATCCAGGATGGTGATACATGGTTATATGTTGAAAGCGGTAAGGTTAATTACGATTATATAGGACTTATATATTACAACGATATGTGGTTTTATATAACAGATGGAACAATAAACTGGGGATATACAGGACTTGTATACTACAACGATATCTGGTTCTATGTGTCAGGTGGAGTTATAGACTGGAATTATGCAGGACTTGTATACTACAATGATGTATGGTTTTATGTATCAGGCGGTACAGTAGGCTGGGATTATACAGGCCTGGCATATTTTGCAGATACATGGTTCTATATATCAGGTGGTGTGCTAGACTGGAATTACCTGGGACTTACATACTATAATGATATGTGGTTTGTTATATCAGGAGGAATGGTAAACTGGGATTATGCAGGACTTGTATATTATAATGATATCTGGTTCTATGTATCAGGTGGTACAATTAACTGGGATTACGAAGGTCTTATATACTATGGAGATACTTGGTTTTATGTATCAGGTGGCTGTATTGATTGGACAACTGCTGTTGTAGATTATAACGGAGCTAAGTTCTATGTACAGGATGGTGTGGTAGACTGGAACTTCTCAGGAACAATTGACTATAAAGGATATACATATCACATAGTTGGTGGAATGGTAGTTTAAAGTGTAGTTATGCAGGAGGTGAAGTTTATTTCACCTCCTGATATAATATAAGAAGATTGTATGCTTGTAGATAGTACTAAGCTTGTGGCTTATACTATTCTTGTATATTATGTTTTGTGTATTATATTGTATTATATATACGAAAATATTTATTGTGAAAAGAGGTATGATATGCACAGAAGAAAGTTGTTAAAAAAGACATTGGCTGCATTTCTTGCGGTTAATCTTATAGTCACATCTTCATCTATGGTATTTGCAGGAAATGACGACAGAGTGAGTGTGGATGCAGGCAATACTGGCAGGATGACAAGTGCAGATTCACATTATGGTGCAACTGGTTATAGGGAATTAGATGAAGAATACCAGATAATCCCAGATGTCCTTGATAATAATAATTCGAATGTAGATGGAATAGAGATTACAAAGGCAGCGGCATATCCAGCCACATATAAGACATCTGCTCTTCCAGCTATAAGAGATCAGGGAGTGTATGGAGTGTGCTGGTCATTTTCAACAATATCTTTGATAGAAACTAATCTTATAAAGAAAAATCTTGCTTCTAAAGATATTGATTTATCAGAATTGCATCTTGTGAATTACACTTATAATTGTGTGAATGATCCTTTGGGTGGACTTGAAGGAGATATTAACAAGTATGATACATCATATGGTTCAGTTATGCAGTATGGTGGTAATGTAGAGATGGCAGCTAACTCACTTCTTGACTGGGAAGGTGCTGTTAATGAGGATGTAGTTCCTTATACTACAGAGTATATAAGAAAAGTGGAAAATGGACAGTTAGATGATTCACTTGCATATGGAAATGATGTTGCGCATGTACAGAATTTCTATAGAATTAATACAACCAGCAGAGAAGATGTTAAGAAAGCTGTTATGGATTATGGTGCTGTTTCAATAACATACTGGTCAGATCAGAGTACTGACTGGAGTACAGATTATTACAACAGTTCAACTGCAGCATATTATTGTCCATCGGCATACGCAACGAATCATGCCGTAACTGTTGTAGGCTGGGATGATAATTATTCAGCTGATAATTTTGCAACCAGACCAGCTGGTAATGGTGCATGGATAGTGAGAAACAGCTGGGGAAGCAGTTACGGAGATGATGGATATTTCTATCTTTCATATTATGATAAGTCTATATATACAGTAGGTTATGCACTTGAAGCAGAGCTTTCAGATAATTATGATAATAATTACCAGTATGATGGTGCTATGCTTTATGGATATATGGGATATACAGATTCTAATAAATATGCCAACGTATTTGAAGCCAAAGCTAATCAGAACGGCAATGAAAGCATAAAGGCAGTTTCATTTATGACAGGTGGTTCAACTAATCTTAACTATACAGTAAGTGTATATACGAATCTTACTGATGCCTCTAATCCCGAAAGTGGAACACTTGCAGCTAAAAAAAGCGGATTGACAACGTATGATGGAACATATACAGTCAGCCTTGATAATGCTGTGAAGATTGAAGACGGTAAGAAGTTTTCGGTAGTTGTAGAGGTTAAGAGTAATTCTGGTGGCACATCGTATCTGTCATATGAACGTAGTATGCAGCAGGGAAAGGCAGGATATTGGTGTACAGCTTCAGCTAAAGAAAATCAGAGCTTTATAGCTGACCCATATGGAGATTGGGATGACTTTGGCAAGGCACAGTCATGTAACTTCATTATTAAAGCATTTACAGATAATGAGATACAGACACCGGTTGTTGAGGTTGAAAGTGTAAGCCTTGATAAGTCAGAAATGACATTAACAGAAGGTGAAGCTGGAACATTAGTGGCAACTGTGACACCTGATAATGCAGTGAATAAGAGTGTTACATGGGGCAGCAGTAACAGCACAGTGGCAACGGTATCTGAGGATGGAGCA
The DNA here is from genome assembly GCA_002435585.1 of Lachnospira sp. UBA5912. GTDB lineage: Bacteria > Bacillota > Clostridia > Lachnospirales > Lachnospiraceae > Lachnospira. The sequence goes on along the minus strand of DJDY01000046.1, from coordinate 176 downwards.
GTAACAGCAAAGAGCGCAGGAACAGCAGTAATCACAGCAACAACAGAGAACGGAAAGACAGCAGGCTGCACAGTGACAGTTAACAAGAAAGATACATATACAGGTTTAAGAGATGTTGATGGTAACTGGCTGTATTTTGAGAATGGCAAGGTTAATAACGACTATACAGGTCTTGT
>DJDY01000017.1 GCA_002435585.1 Lachnospira sp. UBA5912 | reverse complement strand
CTTTTTCCACAAGATTCTTTGAATAAAATGGCTGCATTGCAACTAAGGAACTCGCTAAAAATGTACGCATTTTTTTAACCTGACGGCTTCCTGTTGGAAGAGCCGTATTAAACGCCTTAAGCTGTACCTGGTTATATGTATCAAGTGTAATACCTATCTTTTTTGCCTGATCCTGTATTGATTCTATTCTTCTTGCAAGTTCATCCTCACTATCTGCTGTAACTGTAAGCAGAAGGCTTGCCATAATGCATTCCTCTGAATCATCATCTACCTGGTCCATGTATCTTTCAAGTTCCTGACGTTTCTTTTTCTTTGCATACGATATACCTGTAATAGCCTGGTTATTTCCTTTTTTTGAATCAGCTTCCTGTGCTATAGCACGTTCGTTATTACCAAACATATTTTTTAGCGCATCTTTCGTTACATCATGTGCCACCGGCGCATAATCTATTGTTATGAATGATGGATATTCTCTGTTTGATAACGCATATATTGCTTTGTTGGCATCAAGTGATGTATCAAATCTTCTGGCAAAAAGTACTGATACATACTGATTCTTATTAAATATCATAAAATCCTTATATGTATCGATTGATACCGGTATTACATCATATAAGGCATCTTCATTAAAACTATAAGCTGTTTTAGCATCATCCTTATAGAAAAATCTGTCTATTATTTCCAGACGTTGTTCTCCTGTGAGTGGAACTATCTTACTTTTAAATGCTGAAAATGCTCTCTCCATTTCTGTATCCATACCTAAAAAGTAACTTCTTGCCTCATCATATGAACTGCTCCTTACAGTAAGAGTAAGCAGTAACACTCTCTTTACGTCATATATTCTTGCTTCATCCTTTTTTTCATCTATCCACTGACGTATTCCCTGCGATATGACTGGATACTTATCATCATTTTTATTTACAAAAATATCATCAATATATCCGTTCATATCCTGATATTCATTCACTATTGTAATCTTAAATGATAACGACATTGATTTAAAAAAATCCATAAGGTTTTCAAGAATGTGTATCTTATCTTCTTTATCCTGATTAATATAATTTATATCAGTAAATGCATAACATCTGTCATAAAGTTTTCTTGTACCATCCCTTTCAATCTGGAATATTCCACTTTTATTAGCCTTTGCTATATATAAAGAATCCCTTGTGCTACGTGGATATTTTCCTGCAAATGAAGGACTGGTAAGCACTACACTATCCTGCAGTCTTTTTGTCGCATTTAATAAAAGAGCCATTATCCCACCTTCCTTCCTGTTATTCTGTTGCACTTCCTTTTATCCGTTTCATGATACATTGAAAAATATCTGCTTTCCGGCTCAATAGTTTCAAAATGCAATCTGCCAGAGGCTTCTGTATGCTGTCTTTCATATAAATAATCCTTTGGCTTAAGATATTCCTGATATCTATATATACCTGTAAGAATAACCGGTGCTGCAAATGGAACAGATATATATACCGCCGATACAATCTGCATGCCTAAAAACTTTGTCATGATTAACATTATAATTGCTGATACTCCTAATCCGGCTATTATATGTACAAGTTCAGATACTGAAAATCCTTTATAAAAATTGTCTTTATATTCTTTTAAGAAATCTTTATTAATATCTATCTTTAGATTATTTCCTCTCATGTTTTCCTTTCCAAATGTGACAGATTTAGCCACATTTTAAAAGCCACAGGCAATACTCCTGTGGCTCTTTTGATTCCAATTATTACATTTGTTTTTACTTATTATTACTTTTATAATTTAACGCTTGTGACGGATTCCGTCACATTTTTATAATGCAAATGCTTTTCTTAAAAAATTCTCTGACTGTTTAACACATGAAGCTAAAAGTGGCATAAATACCATTGAAGCTATAACACCTATAGCTCCATTAAACCATGAGGATAATCCGCCTGCATCTGCCGCTGCAGTTATACTCCAGTTAATCCTTGTCACTATCTGAATAATAAGCGCTATAACTATAATCTGTACTGAACTTGTAACAAAGCTCTTAAACCATGCTGCAGCTGAATTCTGTATACCTTTGCCACCTGCAAGTGTTGATAAAGCTATAGGTGCGAATGACATTAGCATAAACAGATTTACAAATCTTCCTGCTACTTCAATCAGAATTGTTATTGAACATACACCTGCCATGATTAAATATATAAGTCCAATCGCAGACATTGCGATTTGAAATCCTATATCATAATCATTACCAACGATTGACGGAATGCTTTCTGAGTCAAACAAAATTCCACTTGCCTGCACTGAAAAAGCATTTATTTCCTGCATTATATCAAGGCTGTTGAGCATAAGCATGTTGGCCGCTACCAACTTTATAAACAGCTCTGTAAGTGCTTCAATTGTTATGCCTTCTTTTAAATTACTTGCCTGTTTACAAAACCCTGCCATTGAAAACATATTCAAAAATACAGCTCCCATTCCAAGAAAAAACGGATAAACTGTATCTGAAATATATTCCCATGCGCCAGCGCCATCATTTATAAAATCACTTACATTCATTCCCATAAGGTTAATAACAAGATTCATAATGAAATTCCACAACTGCTGTGCAAGCATGAATATTGAACCGCCATTAACATAATCTATTAACCACTGTGGCACAGCAAGCGCCACAGGTGATACTAACATGTCCATAAGCTACTCCTAAATAAGGGCACCGATAAGCTGTGGTGCTAATACCATAACAAGACCACCGCCAACTTTTTTAATACCATTAGCCTGCATTGTTCCTTCCTGAGACTGCACAGCCATTCCCATTTCAAAAAGCATCCACAAAACTATAATTGCACCGATTGAACTTACAAACGCAGACATTATATCATATACTTTTCCAACAGTGTTACTAACAAGCTGTGCTCCTGATACAGCTGCTTCACCATCATCTGCAAAAGCTGCGACCTGTGGATAATATATTATTACAAATACCATCAATCCGATAAATGCCAGCTCTATTATTTTTCTTATCATCTGTTCCTTTGATATATTTTTACAAACTCCTGATTTAAACATAAACCTATTCCTCCCGTCAATTAATATCTGTTATCGTCATCTGGCTGTTTTGACACGAAATATACACCAATTCCTGAAATTGCAATAAATAATGCAAAGAATATCAAGCCTTTCCATCTGTCTAATGAAACTGGTACAACAAAACGTGATATAACTGCTACAATTAATGCTATTATTATTACTAACACAAGTCTCTGTTTCTTCTTTTTTCCTATTTCTCTTTTCATTCCTCTCATAATGAGTCCTCCTGTTTTACATATTTATTTAATAGTTACTGATGATACAGCTCCGTTTTTAATTGACACTGTAATCTTTAATGTTTCAATACTGTATACGATGCTGCCTGTTTTTGTACTTTCATTAAAATCTGTTATATCTTCCTTATCTGACGATGAAAATACACTCTTCACTTTGCTTACGTCTGACTTTTTATTAAGTCCTAAAAATTCTGTATTATCTGAAAAATTCACCTGCATTTCGCTGCACTTAATGTCATCCTGTGATGTATCTGATAATGTTATTGTCAGTGCAACCTTTGTTCCTGACTTACTGTTTGCATATGAAGTCATTATCGCCTGTGAATGTGGCTGTGAAGCTTGTGACATATATGTATAGTCCATCGATTTAAGCTGACCTGCTGTCACAGGATATGTCATAGACACTCCATCAAGTATAAAAGCAAATGTCTTTTTATCAGAATTGTATGTATAATCTTTGGACATATCTGTGTCATCAGACATATTATTTTTTGTGATCATCTGTGATGAATTCTGTGTATATTCGGTTTCTGTCTGTGAATCATTTACATCCGTCTCTTGTCTGGCTGATACTTTATTTGAAGCTGCTTTTGTTTTTCCAACATAGCTTCCAGCAAAAAACAATGCTATACACAATGCTATTAAGGCTGCTGTATATGCAAGATTTATCTTAAATGCCACAAGACAGAAATTTCTCTTATTAAGATTTTTTTCATCGCCCTGCAACAGCATATATATTGCTCCTATGAGTGGAACACATATAAGTGCTGTATACTTATACCAGTCTTTTTCTTCAACAAGCTGCTTATTCTGCATACGAAGTTCTTCTATAATCACTGGAAGTTTTTCTGCATACACATCAGGTTTGGTGTCTTTTTTCTGTGTATTCTTATTTAATTCCTTAAGATTAGATGCAATATCATTAACATCAGATGTGACGGAATCCGTCACATTTTTATCTTCTTTCATCAAATTTACCCTGCTTTCCTTTCTCTTTTTTCATGTCTGCAAGTCTTGTAGCATACTGAATTACCCTTTTATCCTGTATCTTTTTATTTACTTTCCTGTCACTTATTTCTTTTATCTTTTCCATTATTGCTCCTTCCACAATGTGCCGGATTCTATCACTTTGGAATCCGGCACACTGTAATACATAATTATTTAATATTTTTACATTCTTGGTGCTTCTTCTGGTACATCAAGTTCTATTTCTACAGACTTATCATTATTAATATCTGTTACACGTTCTTCGACCGGAATATCATCATATCCCTTGTAATAATCATCCTTTAACTCAGTCTGGGCTTCTATATATCCATTTGATGTAAAGCTGCCATTAATAGCTTTATCACTTCCATATGATTCATAATCAATATATGATTCAAGCCATTCAGGAATATTTTCACCTGATTCTGATATAAGATACTTTCCCATATCATACTCATCTTTTACGTTCTCAAGAAGTGAATATGCCCCACGCTCTACATTCTCAACAAGGTTAATTGCTACAGCCGTGTTACCTGAATACTCTGTTTCAAATGCAGCATATAATGTATCGCTGTATACATCATCAAGATTATCTATAAGTGTAGCAAGGTGATTAAGCTCATCAATATTGCTATATTCTCCAAGTCCTCTTTCAAGACCTGGAATATTACACTCATAGTCTGTAATAAACACTTCTTCATATAGACTTCCATCATCCCTTTTAGAACCTATGCCTATCTGTGATAAAACATCTGCAAGTTTTTCTTTCGTTGTAGGAAAGTCAATCCAGCGGCCAACTAATTCACCTTCTGTATACTTGCCAAGATTCGTTATGAATCCTCTAAATGGAACATTTTCATTATTCTCATATTTCATACAATCTCCTTTCTGGATTAATTCATCTATCAATCTTATCTTTTATAAATTTTCTGAGCATATATAAAACTCTTAATTAAAATCATTTTCTACGCTGGTGGTGACCTTGTAGATGCATACATCTGCATATTTGCTAATTCCATAATAACCGTCTTCCTATACATGCTTTTGCAATCTCCTTTTTCCAAAGTGACGGATTCCGTCACATTTTTATTAAATTTCTGCATTAAAAAAGGAACAGATACGAAGACTTTTCTACTTCATATCCGTTCCCATGTTTTTTTATTTAATTGTATTAGTGTATTAAATTACTGCTTACAATGTGCAAACTGCATCCTGAAGTTAGATAACGCATCTGGCTCCTTCATGTTTCCAATGCCATGTTCGTTGATATATTCTTTAGCAGCTAGCACATCCTCATGAGTGAACACCCACTTTTCTACAAGATGGTCTCTTGTATCACATGCTGCCTTTCTTACCCTTAAAGTCATGCCAAACCATCCAACTGCTTCATTGTAGCTGTATGTCATACTTCTTCTGTTTTCCATAGCACGCTCTAGTGTTTCAGCATAATCAGGATTCTTTTTCCATATGCTGTCATCTTCAAGTCCACCATTTTCATACGATTCCTGGTAATAGTCAGGACCTATAAAGCGCACATATGTATTCTTTTCCTGTTCAACCGCAACTGTATCAACTATATTTACTTTAACTGTAACCTCTGTTGTGTTATCGCTGCTGTCTGTTGCTGTATAAGTTACCATAACATATCCATCCGTCTTAAACTGGTTAAAGTTATTAGGATGATAATACTTGACTGTAAGCTTATCAGCTATATCAGCATCCCTGTCATCTATAACTTTGGCTGTAATAAGCAATTCATCAAGAGTTATCTTGTTATTCTGTGCATCATCAACTGTAAACCATCTCTCCTGTGCTGTTATTTCCGGGCAATCATCCCAAGAAGCATATAATGTAACTGCTCCGTTAAATTCATCTGTAAGACTCTTAACTATATCATTGTTGACATATGTTGTATCATTCTTTTTATCTTCCCAGTATAAGAACTTGCTAGTACCAAATTCTGTAGTTCTTGAAAATACGTTATCAGGTAATGTCAATGCTACATCATATGTTGCACTGACTTCTGGCATACTTCCTGTTCCGCCATTTGGGTTAAAAGTTATGGTATAACTGTTATTTGTTGCATCAGCCTTCACATACACATTATGTGCCGGCATGACAAACTTGATTTTCTGTGAGCCATAGCCTGTATTATCAAGGAATTTATCAATTCCGCATCCTGATTTTGTAACTTTCCAGCCTGTAGGATATTTAGTTTTATCTGTATGGCAGTCATCATCTATATGCCAGTGATAACCTTTCTTAACTATTGCTTCCATTGTTACTTCTTCTTCGTAATAGTATTCACCACCTCCGGTAATGTCTTTTATTCCATTACCCTTATCAGAATCTGCATCACTGTTTCCATCATCCGAGCCATCATCTTTATCATCATTATTTATCTTATACTTGTTACGTGTGTAGTAATAATCAACTACAAGGCTGCCATCGCCTTTAATTGTTACTTTCTGTGCTGCAGGACTTGTAAAACCTTCATATAATTTTGTAGCAGGTGTTACTTCTGTATCGGTCGTGCCTGTCAGATTATCCGTATCTGCCAGAAAGTAATTATCTGTGTCATGCTTACTGCCATCTGCATACTGCTGTGTATTATCAAGATATAACTTCTGTTTCCAGTGTCTTACAACATACTTTGTATCTGTATTCGGATCTGCATATGCTGTATAAGCTGCATTATCTGTTACTGTAAACGAATAAGGATTATTACTTATCTGCTTATTCCAGCCTGCAAAATGATATCCAATTTCAACATCTGCTGTAATTACTGCAGCACTTTCATATCTGTAATCACCTGAACCACCTACTTTATTAACATGCTTATCCGCAATGACATCAATGTGGTATACATTTCTGTATATCTTTAATGTTTCCTCGTGAATTCCATCAACACTCCAGCTTATACTTGCAGCTTTATATGCCTTATCTGCGGCTCTGCTCCATGTGATTTTATCACCATACAGATAATCGTTGTCTATTACCTTTTGTGCTGCTGAAAAACTTCCGTCTGCATTTTCATACTGTACATACAGATTCTGATGATATCTCTGCCTATACACCTTGATAACATCGTTTATCGCTCCTGTTACCTGCTTGCTATACGTTACTTTTTTGTATACTGTATCTTCAGCTCTGCTCCAGGTAACTGTATCACCATAATTATAATCATGATTAATTACTGTTTCAGGATCAGTGAAACTTCCATCAACATTTTCATACTGCACTTTAATTGTTACAGGATAACAATTAGTAGTCCATTCAGCATACAGATTTATTACACCATTATCTTTATCAGTCCAGTTAAGCACTTCAACTGCTTTTCCTGCATCATAATGCGTACCTGTACCATCAGCCTTAGTATTCCAGCCTGTCTGTGTATATCCATTAGCTGTAAACATATTGACACGTAATGTACCGATAACATCATATGTATAAGTACTGTCCGCTATAGTTCCCGTTGCATCCGACCTATTTTTGTTATATGCAACCTTATAGGTATTTGGCGTTGCATTAGCTGTATATGTCCTATTGCCTGGTGTCATGGTAAATGAATATCTCTGCTTTGATGTTATCTTGTCATTAGACATAAACCATCCTGTTGAGATTTCATTTTCTTTCCAAGTATAACCTTTCTTAACGCCTGTTATTCCAATGTTTACTTTATCGCCATCTTTGTATGTTCCTGAACCTGTTACTCCCTGAACACCTTTTCCGGCAACTGCTGTTACAGCATAGCCTTGTCCCTGTACCCACTGTGCATATAAAGTAACTGTTGCTTTATCTGTACTGCTTAGATTCTTAACACTTGCCTTATCTACATATCCTGTACCACTTCCATCAGCCTTAGTATTCCAGCCTGTGAAATTCCAACCATTAAGGCTGTAACCGTTCTGTGTCAATGTAACTGCTGTGTCATATTTAACATTGTTCATAGCTGCTGTGCTTCCTATTACATTGCCAGTTGCGCTGGAAGGCTTATTACTGTTAAATGTTATGTTATAACTTATTGGTACTGCATTTGCAGTTAAATTAACATCATTAACAGGCATAGTGAATGTATAATCTTTATCTGATGATACAACATTACCATTGCTGTTAGTCCAGTTTGTAAATAGGTATCCAGTCTTTACATCTGCCTTAACTGTAACATCTTTTCCTACAGTTATATCAGCTCCTGAAGCATAATTAGTAGAACTAATTCCTATTCCTGCAAATGTCTGCAAATGTGATGTTCCTACAATCCAGTTTGCTGTATAGCTTCTGTTGCCTGTACTTCCCTGATTTATTGTTACTGTTTTATCTGCAGTATTAAGTCCTGTTCCAGTCCAGCCTGCGAATACATATCCTGGTTTTGTTGGATTATTTAATGTGAAGGTTTGTGTTTCAATATTGTATCTGTCTGGATTAGTCTTTCCGTTAAGTGTTCCACCATCAAGTTCATATGTAATTGTATAATCTATTGCTTCAGCGTTAGCAGTCAATGTTATATCATCTGTTACTATTAATTGTGATGAAGCTGTACTTGATACATTATTACCATTGCTGTCTGTCCATCCAGTAAAACGATATCCTGTTTTAGCAGCTGCATTTATAGTTATATTTTTACCATGTCTGTACGTACCATTTCCTGATACTGCAGATATGCCAGTCTGCTTATTAAGTGCTACTGTATGCGTTTTTCTTTTAACTGTTACATAATACGTTGCATCTTTTGAAGCAAGCTCACTGAATGATGCATCCTCATATGTATCATCTTTATCTCTCACCCATGTAACAGGTGTTCCTACTGTGTATTCTCGTCTGTTAATGACCATTTCTTCTTTAGCATAAGTTCCTGTTTCAATGCCTTCATACCTTGCTATGACAGAAACTTTTACTTTCTGCAGTAACGTGGCACCCCATTGTGCCTTAAACACTGAATCCCTGTTATCAAAAAGTATCGTCCACTTCTGGTTAGTATTACTGTCTGACTTCCAGCCTAAACCTATGTTACTGTTCTTAGCTGTTCCCTGTGCTGTTATCCTTAAGTTAGGATTAGCTTTGGATGTTATATAATAACAGCCATCTCCTGCAACTGATAAAGTCCATATCTGGTTATTGCTCCAATCAAGGTTACAGTACTGTACATTCATGTTGGCTGTATCAGCAGTTACATATTTGCCTAACGCACTGTTCACGATAAAGTAATCATCACCATCTGCGTGTATGAAGCTCCAGTATTCACCACTGCCACCCCATGCATCTGCTAACTGTATGTTAAGGCCACTATCATTACTCATACCGCCCCAGGCTATATCCATTACAAGATTGCTATTTGTGTTCTGTATGTATGCTTTTGCCTGATAGTTATCATTAACTGGCATTACATCTCCGCCATTGTAATAATTGTCTTTATCTGTTTTCCAGTACATGAAAGACTTATTGAACTTATTACCAAATCCAATCGAATCATTACCCATTACTGAACCTTTGTTATAAACAAGGCTTACCATGCTGTAATGTACAAATATATCATTGCCTGTACCACCATCAGTACTGTCCTTATCAAAGTATGCAAGACCTGCCTTGTCATATACATACGCTGTTGCTGTTGTATCGCCTTTTATAGTTCCTTTAAGGCTTCCTGCATCTGATAAGACATATCCATTCTTTGACTTAAGATTCTTAAATTCATAAGTTGTGCCGTATGGATATGTCTTTTCCCAGTCTGTAATATTTTCGGCTTCAAGGTTTCCATTAATATAAAGGTCTACTGAACCTAAATCATAATTATTACCGTTTATACCACCTTTTAACTTATCAAACCATTGCGTATAATAGTCAGCATCAAGCTTTAATGTATAGTTATTGACTTCATATGCTGCATATAAGGTTACATCGCCATCATAGTGCCATGCATAATTGCCATTCCAGTACCAGAAACAGCTTGTGTTCTGCTGTACTGCATATCCATTCTTATCATATATCTGTTCCCACCATTCGTTTCCATTGTCATTATGATATAAGTACCATCCAACAAATGTCTGTCCTTCCATGTATGGGATATCTGCTGACATATCACAGTAATCACCTTTGGTATATGTAACTGTTACGTGGTCACTTGTATTACCATTAGGATTGTTGATGTTACTGCCTGGGTACTTTAAGCTGCCGCCGTTTGGGTTAAAGGTGAGGTTGTAGGACTTAAGTTCCCATTGTGCCTCAAATGTTGCATTTTCAAAAAGTGATGACCAGTACTTACCGTCTGACATCATTGTACGAAGTTCCGAATTGCTATACACCTTTCCGCTCTGTTTACCAGTACCACCTATAATTTTCCAACCTGCAAAATTATAACCTGGTCTTGAAGGCTCTACCAGATTGTTTACATCTATTGAAGATGTTCCTAACCTTTCTAATGTATATGAATCTTTATCCTCATTTCCTATATGTGATGTACCACCATTACAATTAAATGTGTAGGTGAATGGGTCTTTTACTATGTAGAAAATAGGAAACTGCCTAGATATCATCAATGATGTTAATTTTAAATCATTACCACTGCCCTCATGTTCATCACCATTGTTCCACCTAAAAATAGGTGTTATATATCTTACCTGTGATTGTCTATTCCATTGTGAAACACCACTTGGATAACCATCTCTTCCATATCCTGTATCTCCGTTAGTACTTCTTCCAACAGTCCAACTATCTTTGGCCTGACGCCATCCACCATCAAATACCATATTTCCTGAATTATCCCATTCTTCTATCGACCAGTAGAATTTTAATCCAGAATCAACCGACTCACCGCCTGCTTCTGCTGTATCATTTTTGTTTGCAACAATATTAATTGCTTCTCCATCATCAACTCGTATCTTTCTTGCATAAAGAACTCTTGATGTTGAACTTTCTAGCAGATTATCAAAATAATGCGAACTATCACTATAAATTAAATTAGTGTATGTTGTATTTCTTATGCCATATTCTGTTATGTTTGTTAAAGACTCCTTATTATTTCCTTGACCTTTTCGGAACTCAAGATATGGCAATGAATTCCAATTAGAATAAGCAGCTTTTACTGTATGTACTGTTATACCCATCAATACAAATAAAGCTGATAGTATAATTACTGTAAACATTCTTTTTATATGAACATCTTTTTTATACTTTTTTTGTTTTTTCATGATATCTCCTTGCTAAATTTCAAAATAGTTTTTAAATATTAATATTGAACTAATGTATCAATCTACAGTAATAAAAAAGGAGTGTTGTACGATTTAATCCTAAAAAGATTACATCGTACAACATTCCTTTTTTATTTCAAATATTTAATATTAAATTCTAAAGATAACCCGGTGAAAGTGTTATATTTCCAGGATAATCAGAAATATTAACATTTTCAGGGCAATAGTATTTTAATGTTTCATCATTTACATATAATGGCTTATCTGAAAACATCCAATAAATAATAAACTTATCTTGGTCTTCACTATCTGGATAAGCCTTGTCAGAAAGCTTATATATAGTTTCATTTACAGGTGTTCCATCTTCGTAAGCAAGATATGTTATTGAATCTGTATTATATAAATTACCTTTCATGTCTAAATAATATATATACTTAGTTTCCATA
>DJDY01000067.1:16925-18188 GCA_002435585.1 Lachnospira sp. UBA5912 | reverse complement strand
AAAAAAAGTGGATAGTCAGACTATCCACTTTTTAATCATAATGCATCTTAATTGCTGTTTATCATGCACATTCTTAAAAATATAAACCCGAGTCGCCTACATGCGCTAAGGTGAGAGTGGATACTCTGCTTCGTTTAACAACTATTAGAGTTTAACACTAATAGTTACGGCTGTCAACTATATTTTTCAACATTTAAATCAAATATTTAAATCAATATTTAAATCATATATTAAAATTAAACATTGAAATCATCTATTGAAATTAAATATTAACATCAATTTCGTATCCAAGCCAGAGCCTTCTCTAACTTATATTCATCTTTCGTACATGATGTATTATGTGTAATACTTTCTTCATTTGCAATACATTGTTACTAAGTAATATTGAGGTAAAACTTATCTTTTGTTAATCGTTTATTTATCTTCCGTTTTTATATTAGTTATGTATGCCATGACAACCAATCTTATCGGCAGATTCCACCAGCTGTCACGGCATGCGTATCACATACCCAATTACTATACTGCGTTATGCTGATATAAGCATATACTATTCACTGCCTGTTATCTGACAGCTGTTTTTCTTCTTAATACAACGTATACAAGTCCTGCGCATGATACTAATGCAAGTACTATGTACATAACTGTGTTGTATACATCGCCTGTCTGTATTGAACCACCTGTTGCTGCTTTATTATCTGTTACAGCATCATTCTTTGTTGCTGCCTTATCTTCATAACATATAGCATATGTAGAGAACTTGTCTGTTGTAAATGTAATAACACCATTTTCACAGCTTGTATCAAGTGCTTCTGCTGCTCCATCATGGATTCTTATTACCGTGTATGTTCTTACTATAGATGAATCTGTGTTCTTAAGGCTTTCTGGAATATCAAGCTTAACAACAACACCTGCCTGTGTCTCTGTCACTGATACTTCCTTAAGATTGCCAACCTTCTTTAACAGTGTAATGTCAAGATATGTACCCACAACGCCATTCTTAAGAACTTCTTTAACCTTATTTTCAACAAGCTTCTTATCGCTTTCAGATACAGTAGCTGTGACATCTTTAACTTCCATAGATACTGAAACCTGGCTTCCATTAGCTATTTCTTTCTTTTCTTCTTCTGTATATGTAATTCCACTAGCTGGTATCTCTGCCTTTATATTAATGCCATCGTCAGCTTTGATTACAGCATCAACCACATCTGAAGATGGTGTACCTGGTATAATATCATCTGGTTTGTCACTTGGTGTATCGCTTGG
>DJDY01000067.1:0-16777 GCA_002435585.1 Lachnospira sp. UBA5912 | reverse complement strand
CCTGGCTTGTCACTTGGTGTATCGCTTGGTGTGTTATCGCCTGGCTTATCACTTGGTGTATCGCTTGGTGTGTTATCGTCTGGCTTATCACTTGGTAAATCTGGCATAACTTCAGCCTCTTTACCATCTATAAGAAGCTTAACATCAGAGAAAGTTACATCTGCCTTTCTTGCTACATATAAGCCAACATATACATAATCTGAATCTATAGATGTAAGCTTGAAATCGAATCCACCTGTTACTGTTCCATTATCACCAAATGTACATGCATATCCATCGCTGTTGCTTTCTATCTTGAGTGCATATGTCTGTCCTGCCTCAACTTTGCTTGCGCATTTTGTACCCTGTGTAAGCACTCCGCTCTTTCTTGCAAAGCAGCTCCATGCATCTGTTCCATTCTTAAGCATTAAAGGACCTGCAGCAACATAATCGCCCATGGCATCTGCCATATTAGTATCGATATACATTTCATCTCTTGCCATAAGACCGAATGATACCTGGTTATTTCCATTATCTACAGAATTGACTGTAGCATTAGCTGTTAATACAAAATTACTATTAGCTGGTACTTTGTAATAATACATTGCAATACCATCTACCGTTGATGCAATCTTACCCTTATTGCCTCTTACTGCCATATGGATAGTTCCATCTGCATTGCCTTCAAGTGTAAAATTATCCTTAGTAGGAACGCCGCCTACATTTCCAAACACAGAGCCTTTGAACACTCCGGCATCTTCCCATAATTCACTCTGCTTAAGATTGCTTGAATACTCTGCTTCCTTATAATCAGGATTAGACTTAAGTGTATCTACCTTAACAGGTGCATCCTTAGCTGTAATATGTTCTGATATTCCTGCAACTTTAAGTTCCTTGATAGCCTTAGTTACAAGGTATGCATTATATGTACCACCATATATGTTGGTATGTGTATTATCAACACTTGTATTCTTAGAAGATAACCATGCATGAAGATTAATTGTTTCATCTGGACCTAATGTATCATATAACTCCTTAGTCATCTTTGTCATATCAACTACTGGAATATTAAGATCAGATCCAAGATTTCTTATAGACTGTGCGTAATCTCCTCCCTTATATGTAACACCATCTACAACTACATCTTTTGTGATATGAAGGTTACTATCTGACCATTCCTTAGTTGCTGTTCTTCTTACTATAGGTGTGCAAAGAATAACTGTTGTGCCTGCTGCCTGAGCTGGCTTAATATAATTCTCATATAAAGAATTAGCAAATGAACCTTCTGTCTTATAATCTCCGTTAGGATCTGTATATCTGTCCGCTTCCGCCTTCTCATCATTATGTCCAAAACCTATAAGAAGATAATCACCCTTTTTCATATCTCCTATAAGCTCAGTATATTCTTTATCAGCAACATAACTTTTAGAACTTCTTCCTGATAAAGCTATATTCTTAACTTCATAGGTTCCATCAAGGTACTTGTCAATCTGTGTACCCCAGCCATATCTAGGATAATAATATTTGTCTGCGAAACTACTTACCGTCGAATCACCTACTATCCATACTGTCGGCTTACTGTTGTCTGTTTTGGCTGCTTCATCAGCCATAGCCATAACGCTCCAGCCTATACTCATAACAAGTAAAAGCAATGCGCTAAGTAGACAGCTTATACGTCTTCTGCTTCTTTTCTTCATTGTAAACGACCTTTCCTTTCTTCCTTTATGACATTACTGCCCTTTTTAGTGAATTATAAAGTATGAACCAATGTCAAGGTCAATAGTTTTTACACATTTAACAGTGGATTGTTTTTTTATTAATACAAAAGCCTGATTGTATCCCTATATGAATTGTTGTAATATACATCGTCCATATTTAAAAGATACAATCAGGCAATAAACTGTATTTATATAAGCTATTTAAATACTATAAGAATCAGAACCATCCGCATTTTTCACTGGTATGCTCATAAGTATATACATAACTTCCTCCTCACTGTTATCATCCCTGACCTTAGTTATAACTATACCCGTAATATCCCCGTCAGGTACAAGATCATGCTCTTTCATATACTCAAGATGACGTCCTATCATAATCTCTTTGATTTCATCCTGCGATCTTTCAAGCATCTTACTTATCTTTGCTGGAACCTTGGATATTCCCATAACTGATGGCTTTGGTATATATTTTTCTACATACTCGTTAATGTGAAGATTATATTTTTCAAGATGTTCTTCTTTAATCGAATATCCACAGCTGACTGTGAAGCGTCCTGCAGCCAGTTCACATTCTGGAATTATGTATATATGCTGGATTTCAGGCGAATTATATAAAAATTCTTTTAACTGTTCTAACCTTCCCGGCTCCTGAAGCAGCTTATCACCCTTTTTATACAGAACATAATACATAGGCTGACTTTGTTTTTCATATATATCTGTATTAGTTGCAGCCTTCTTCATAAGCACACAATCATCCTTAAGCCTGTGTCTTAAATATGTCATATACGCTATCTGTTTATCCATCTGCTGCATACGCTCCTGGCAGGCTTCTATCGTTTCATCAAGAGTATAATTCTGCATCTTACTTATCTGTTCATGCGTAAATCCGTACTTTATATGCATCTTGGCATTCAGTACGCCAAACACTCCGTCATCATCATAATATCTGTATCCACTGTTTTCATCTCTTACAGCAGATATATACCCCATATCCTCATATCTTCTTACTGTATTCGTTGATACATCTAAAAGCTTGGCAAGGTCGCTTATCTTATACCTCATATTTCCGCCTCTTTCTTTATCATATGTTATATACATTATACTATCTGTACAAATAATATCCGCTGATTATGTTTATAAAAAATGAAATTTATCTATTACTATATATTGTTATATAATATCATTTACCAATTATTATTTCAAGTTATCAGCTAAGCTCAGCAATTCCAGATAATCTTACATATCTGTCAGATATCCTGTACCAAGTTGGAAAATCCACAACGCCGGTCTGTGGCATATTGTTAATCCTCTGGAACTGTCTTACTGCTTCTGCTGTGCGTTCTCCATATATTCCATCTGCTGATAATGCCGGGATTGCACTATAAAAATCCCCTATGAGATTAAGCTGTTCCTGAAGCTGCCTTACCTTCTGCCCTGATGAGCCTATATCAAGGTCAGCTCCAGGCCATGATGAAGGAATTCCCTGTATCTGCTCTGCTGTGTTGATATACATATTATCTCCATAATAATATCTTAATATATCAATCGACGAATACCCCTGGTCACCAAGATATTTACTACCCCACTGGGTCATCCAGTTCGGACAGCTGGACTTTTTACCATCACAATATTGTGTAAGTATCGGCTGTTTGACATTGGGACGCGAAAGATAATTATCAAATATTTCATCAACCACATTAGATATGCTCTCAAATATATTTCTGCTGTTTACCCACTTATGGTCAAATGCCGTTGAGGATGTTATCGTAAAATTATAATTCTGGTTTCTGTACCATTCTGTGTATACCCTGTTAAGTGTAAATGACATAATCGCAAGTATATTAGCTTCAAGAGTCTGTCTTGGCCATGTTGAATATATCTCGCTGCTTGCTACATTTTTAATATAATCCCTGTATCTTACATAATAATCGATAGCCGTGGAATCAGTTGGTACACCATCATGTACAACTATAGTTTCAGGTATGACTACACGGCTAAGCACTATCTCCCCTGACTGCTGTACTGGCTTAATCTCACTTTCCGGTATCTTGGCAGGATAGTTTCCATACAACGTATTAACAGGTATAACTATATTATCCTGTGGAACCGAATAGCTTTCTTCGTTCATATACACATCCTGTATGCTGGTCTCACCAGAAAATACATCTATACCCGATATATTGGTTTCCTCATACCCATTCGCATTGACATCTATAGTATATTCAGAAAATGGCTGTTTTTCGCCAGGTTCCATACTATATTCTATTGGCGGCGCTAAAAGTTCATCAAGATTAACAGCACCTTCTGAATCCGTCACAGCCTCGTTTATTATTGCTTCTGGATTTCCTGTGTATGATACAGATATTCTCGCATTTGAAAGCGGCGTGCCCTGTTGTTTATCATATACATTTATACGCATCTTTCCCTTATCTATCATGTCAGGTGGCGTTTCCATAGTACGAACATACACCATTATTCCCCCATTCTGCAGGTACTCTGTGCCTGATTTATGCTTATATACCTACTATATAATGGTGCAAATGCCGGTATTTACTTCCAGCACCCACATCCTATATATTTTCATAACAACAAGTACCATACATCAGATTAATATTTTTTTGATTATTATATGTATCTTTATATAATTTTATGAATAAAATAAAATGATAATTCCTTTAGGAGCGCATATGGCGGATTATAAGGTTGCCCTTGATGCCGGTCATGGAGGCAGTGATCCTGGTGCTGTATATAAAGGCAGACAGGAAAAAGATGACACTCTTGACCTTACTCTGGCTGTTGGGGATATTCTTAAAAAAAATGGTGTAGATGTATTCTACACAAGAACTACCGATGAATATGAAACGCCTTTTAAAAAGGCAACTGATGCCAACAACTCTGGTGCTGATCTTTTCGTATCAATACATCGTAATTCTTCTGAAACGCCTAATCAGTATTCAGGGGTTGAAACTCTTGTGTTCAATGATTCAGGACTTAAGGCTGAGGTTGCAAGAAACATAAACAACCAGCTTGAGGATGTTGGATTTAAAAACCTGGGTGTTGATGTAAGAAAAAATCTTATTGTACTTAAAAGAACCAAAATGCCTGCTGTACTTGTTGAAGCCGGCTTCATAAATAATGAAAAAGATAATTATATATTTGACCAGGAATTCGATAAAATTGCAAATGCAATAGCTGACGGCATTCTTGAAAGTATACCAGTAAGTGCACGTAATACTGGCAATACTGGCAATACTGGTACTACAGGCAATACAGACAATAAAATCAACTCTTCAGGCAATGTTTCCAGTGGAAGAACTAATTCTACTAAAACAGCCAGCTCTATGAATACTGTTAACCAAATGGACTCTGCTAATCCTGTAAACAATGCAGATTCAACAAACAATTCTGCTTCTATGAATACCGTTAATTCTGTAAAAGCCGTTGGTTCTATGAATACTATTAATACTATCAATCCAATAAACACAGCCGGTTCTATAAATACTAATAATTATACTAACGAGCTTCCAGAATGCAATTGTGACAATAACAATAGTAATAGCAATAATTCTTACTCTCCACAGCCTCTTTACAGAGTGCAGACAGGTGCATACAGGAACAAGGAAAATGCCGACCGGATGTTAAACTCACTACTTATTGACGGATTTCCAGCATTTATAATATACGAAGATGGTTATTATAAAGTTCAGGTTGGAGCCTATGCCCTTTTATCCAATGCTATAAAAATGGAACGCCGGTTAAGAAGATTCCATTACAATACTTATATAACAACATAAGAAAATATCTTTTACTATTTCATATAAAACTCCCGGTAAAACATAACCTGCGACTACGTGTATCTGCCATGTTTTACCGGGAGTTTTGTATACCCTTTTATTTTCCTGTTTATGTTACTTACTTTGTCATTGTCATATCCCCAGCTGCTTTTAATCCCATACTATGTCTGTGATATTTTACATCTGCATTAACAGCATACCTGATATTATCCATATTCTGCATATCAAGCTGAATTGATGCATTTACATAATTGTTATTTATCACTGCTGTTTCCACTGTCATATAGATACTATCATATATATTATTTTCACCAGTGAATCTTATCGATATACTGGCAAGCTGATTATCAGCATCAGATTCACAAGCAAGCTCTATTCCTGTCAGTTTTCCAGCAGTATCTATATTCATATTAATAATTGTATTCACACCCTCTGCATACATATTAAACTTTGATTTTATCTTATCAATAGTTACTCCGTTAACATTAAGAAGCGATATATATGGAAGAAGAGTTGAATCTTTATACATTTCATCTATAAAAGTATTAAATCCTGATATAAGCGACTTATCACTTATGGCCATGCTGTATACTTCCTTTGTATCGGTATCCATACCTGCATATTCTGATACTCCTGATACATGTACCTGTTTTGAAGCAGGTGTATCACCGGCTGCCTTAATACTTTCAATATTATCCTTAAC
This sequence comes from Lachnospira sp. UBA5912, assembly GCA_002435585.1. Taxonomy (GTDB): domain Bacteria; phylum Bacillota; class Clostridia; order Lachnospirales; family Lachnospiraceae; genus Lachnospira. Next base: position 10,583 of record DJDY01000067.1, on the reverse strand, counting down.
AGCTGCTTCATATCCGTCAATAATGTGTGAAAGCATTGCTCTTAATAAAGGTCCGGTCTGTTCAGAATCAATCTTTGCAAGACCATATGGCAATATATCGTTTTTATCAACAACAAGCGTACCATCTTCTACCTGTGGCATAGAAAGCGTTATGTTGTTATTATTTGTAACAATACTATATTTGTGACTATTATTTGTTGTATCAGGTCTGTAATCAACACTATCATATGTGAATTCTGACACTGTTATATCACCGGTATATGTATGATTACCCATTGGATCAAGCTGTGCAACCTTATCAATGTAGCCTTCCAGAACCTGTTTAAATGTATCTACTGACTGCTGCATAGCCTTAATCGTCTTTTCCCTGGGTGATGCATACAGATGTGAGATACCATAAGCCGCTGTTGTTCCTGCAATTATGGCAAATATCAGTATTCCGATAGTTAAATGTCTTATCTTCTTTCTTTTATTATTCATATATTTTCCCTTTTATTCATGTAATTTCCTTTTATTCATATCATTCATTTTTCTGCACACATTTCAATGCACAACGGATTAATGTCAAATGCATGCAAATGTTAATCTTTTAAACAAATGTGATAAAGGCAAAAATCCTACACCCTCTGGTAGCGGACGAATTCATAACACAGATCAAAATATGTATGCTCGTCACTTCTTGCCGTAACACTCCATCCATCAAGCTTATCAAAATCTGCTATATGCGTATCTGCTTCATATGTATAATCAACTCTTGTTATATGTGCCGTGTCACAGTATGGAATAAACTGCTCATATATCTGTGCTCCGCCTATTATATATACATCCCTGGAATCATACTGCTTTAACTCTTCTAACACTTCATCAACACTATGACACACCGTCACATCTTTAGCCTTATAATTCTTATTGTTTGTAAGAACTATATTCTTTCTTCCAACAAGTGCAGACTGGTTAGGAAGGCTTTCATATGTCTTTCTTCCCATAACGACAACTTTTCCATAGGTTTCTCCACGAAAAAGTTTCTTATCCTCCGGGATATCCACAAGAAGTCTCCCATTATTACCAATCCCCCACTTCTTATCAGCAAGTGCAATTATATTCATGGTAGTTTCTTACCCTCTTTCTTAGCCTATATGTTATATATCTGTAAAACATGTCACCCATTACTAAAATCAAGACCATAGCCTGCCACAAGCAGGTATTCATTGTAATCCTTGAAGTACTTTCTTATAACTATGACTCAGATTACAGCTTGCCACCAACCCATGCTGGTACGTAACCTTTAACTTTAATGCCCTCCTGCGTATATTCTTCGCTTTCAAGCTGTCCATATTCTCTTATAAGCTGTATCTTCCCAGCATCACTATACGGAAACACTCTTTCAATCTGTATTCTGCTCTTAAGAATAATATCCTGTATATCCATAAGAAAGTTATCAAGTCCCATACCTGTTCTTGCTGATATGTTCTCTACATAATCAGCTTTGCCATCCTTAAGTATAGGTATTTCTTCAAACTCATCACATTTGTTAAAAAGTGTTATAACTGGCTTATCCTTAACTTCAAGCTGCTTAAGAGTATCATATACAGTAGCCATATGTCTCTCATAGTCATCATTTGAGCAGTCAACAACATGCACAATCATATCTGCATACTTAGCCTCTTCAAGTGTGCTCCTGAATGCCTCTATAAGGTTATGTGGCAGCTTTCTTATGAATCCGACTGTATCCGTAAGAAGCAACTTTTCTCCGTTAGGAAGCTGGAGCGCTCTTGTAGTAGGGTCCAGCGTTGCAAACAGCTTATCTTCTGACAGTACTCCGGCATCTGTAAGCCTGTTAAGAAGTGTTGACTTACCAGCATTAGTATAACCTACTATAGCAGCAACTGGTGTTGAACTGCTTTCGCGGTTCTGCCTTTGTATATCACGATGGCTTTTTATTTCCTTTAATTCAGCGGATAAATGTGATATTCTGTCACGTATTATTCTTCTATCAGTCTCTATCTTCTTCTCACCTGGACCTCTCGTTCCTATACCACCACCAAGTCTTGAAAGTGTGGTTCCAAAGCCTGCAAGTCTTGTTGACCTGTACTTTAACTGTGCCATCTCAACCTGTATCTTACCTTCACTTGATGATGCCCTTGCTGCAAATATATCAAGTATGACCATAGTTCGGTCCATAATTTTTGTATCAAGGACATCTTCTAAGTTTCTTAGCTGCGCAGGAGATAATTCATCATCACATATTATTCCTGTAGCCCCAAGCTCATCTATCATAGCCCTTAATTCTTCTAACTTGCCTTTTCCTATATAAGTTGCAGGATGAAAGCTGTCTCTTGGCTGAATCATCTTTCCTACGGTCATTGCGCCGGCTGTTTTAGCAAGCTCTGAGAGTTCCTCCAATGATTTTTCACAATCATCCGCAGGGTCAAGTTCAACCCCGACAAGTATAACTTTTTCCTGTTCTTCATCTGTTACATATATTGCCATGTGTTCCTCACTTTTATTATTATATTTTAATGATACCAGGGTCAAATACTATCCTGCCCCGTTTTATACCTGATGATTATTCTATTGCTGAACAACTCATTCAACTATCTTTTCACTAATATCCTGTCTCGAAGATATATAATCACTCAGATAATTAGACACCTCTTTTTCTTCAGAATATCCCATTATGTTAGCTGTTATGTCATCAGCTTCTTTCACACTCCATGAGGCAATCTCTTTTCTAACCTCAAGTACACGGCTGACACCAACTGAGAATTCATCAAGTCCGTAAGATAATAGCAATGGTATCATGCGTTCATCCGCAGCCGCCTCTCCACACATACCAACATCAATACCTGCATTGTGTGCACATTCTATTATCCTTTTAATACTTCTAAGGACAGCAGGATTAAGTGCTGAATACAGATATGAAACATTCTCGTTTCCTCTGTCAACCGCCAATGTATACTGTGTAAGGTCATTAGTTCCTATGGAGAAGAAATCAACTTCCCTCGCAAGAACATCCGCCATTATAGCTGCTGCAGGTGTTTCTACCATGATTCCTATCTTAATATCAGCATCATACTTAATATCTTTCCTGTCTAAATCCCTGCATATTCCTGAAATAATCTTCTTAACAGAATTCACTTCTGAAACCGATGTTATCATAGGTATCATTATTCTTATGTTACCATATGCACTAGCTCTTAATATTGCCCTTAACTGGGTAGTAAATACATCTACCCTGTCAAGGCAGAATCTTATAGCCCTGTAGCCTAAGAACGGATTCGTTTCCTTGGAAAGTCCCATATATGGAATATCCTTATCACCGCCTATATCAAGTGTTCTTATGGTTAGTTCCCTTCCATCCAGAAGAACAGCTGCCTTCTTATATTCTGTGAACTGTTCTTCCTCTGTTGGAAGCTTACTTCCATTCATAAAAAGGAATTCTGTTCTGAACAGTCCCACTCCTTCAGCACCATCCTTAACTGCCTTTGCTGCATCAAGTGCATTACCTATATTGGCAGCAAGCATTACGCGCTTTCCATCCCTTGTTATAGTCTGTTTATTAATATATTTCTTAAGTTCAACAACACTCTCATCATATTGTTTTTTCTTTTTAGTATATATCTTTGTCGTTATGGCACTTGGTGAGACAAATACCTCCCCATAAGCGCCATCAACTATTATATTCTCTCCATCCTTAACATCACTGCATATTCCCTTAACGCTTAATACCGCCGGTATCTCTAATGCCCTGGCAAGTATGGATGCATGGGAAGTATCACCACCTTTTTCTGATACGATGCCTGCTATATGCTCTGTATCCATATTAGCCGTCATAGATGGATGTATCTCATCAGCTATGATAATTGTATTATCAGGAAGATGTGTAAGGTCAATATTCTTAACACCAAGAAGTATTGCTGTAAGTCTTTCCCTCATATCTTCAATATCCGTTACACGCTGTGCCATAGCTTCGTTATCCATACTAAGAAACAGCTGCTTTAATGATTCACAGGCCTCATAAAGAGCCGCCTCAGCATTGATATTATTCTTCTTTATAATATTCTCAACCTCTGATGTAAGCTGTATATCACTGGCAAGATATTCCTGGTTCTTTAAGACAAGTGCGTTTTTATCATCGCCGTTAAGCTTAGCAGTAAGCTTTTCTATAAGCTCATCCGTCTCACTTACAAATGTATCAACACCATCTTTATATCTTTGAATCTCAGAATCAACATCTTCTATCTTATACCGTGTCACATCGCACTCTGTATTCTTTAAAACAAGTGCTTTTCCTATTCCTATTCCTTTAGATGTACCAATTCCCCTTAACATACATACCTCCAAAATCCTGGCATTATTTATTGAATACGTATTTGATCATATTCGTAATCGTTTCGCTTGTATTTCTTGAATATACAACTTCCCTGGCTGTAACAGGAACATCTGTTATTATATTATCTATACCTTTATTGGCGAGATTCTTAATAGATATATCGTTATTAACTGTCCATGCATATACCTGTTTACCCGTATTATGAATAGCATCAACAACTCTTTTAGTAAGGAATGATGCGTTAACACTAAAGAAATCAACCCTTGTATCTTCGTAAAACTTTCCATATGCAACAGACAATATATATCCAGTCTGTATATCTTTATCTATATTCTTCACTGCAATCAGTGCATCATAGTCAAAGGATGTTATGACACAATCGTCTTCCATAGAATATTTTTTTATAAGATCAACAACCTTCTTTGCTACTATGTCACTATCCGGCGTTGACTTAATCTCAACATTAAGCTTTACACTTACGGTGTTTGCCTTTACCAGTTTTAACACTTCTTCAAAAGAAGGCACCTGTTCGCCCCTGTATTTTTCAGAAAACCAGTATCCGGCATCAAGCTTTTTTACCTCTTCATAGGTCATATCTGTTATATTCTTAGCTACACCCGTTGTCCGGTATGCAGATGCATCATGCATAACAACTATATAACCATCGCTTGTCATCTGAACATCAAGCTCGATATAATCCGCCATATCATCTATAGCCTGCTGAAACGCTGCCAGTGTATTCTCCGGAGCTTCTTTAGATGCTCCCCTGTGTGCTGTTATCTGCGTATCATGAAATATAGCAACTCTTTCAAAGGGATTACTGTTAAATGTCAATACAACATATAAAACGTCAAGCACTATAGACATTGCAAGAACAACAGAATATATAATTCTGTTCACTCTGGCGCTTCCCTCATCTATATCCACAAACTCAAAATTAATATCAGAAGAATTCTCGTACTTATAGTACATATATGATACCATAGAAAATGAACATGGTATAGATATAAATACAAGAAATAACCTTACTACAGTCCTTAATGTACTAAGTACTGAAAGATACACTGCACTTCCTATATATGCAAGGTCAAGAAGCTTAACACCAGCAATAAGTATAAGCGATATAACCAGATAAAATATATACATAGCCAAAAGAAGCGCAAGATTATAAAGTATTACCACTCCTAAGACCTTTAAAGCATTATTTTTCACAATAATCCTGCTTTTAGCACATGCATCCTTGAAGTTTTTTCCTTCCATCATATATATGTTAAATGAAAAAATATCCCTTATAACAAAATAAAAAACAAATATTATGACAGCCGCTGCCGCAATGCATATAAGCACCCTGTTACGCTTTATTGAATTTTTTATAAGATTCTTAATAGTTTCACTTAATACTATATTACCTACAACTGTTACATTAATAGCTGCTATAGATATAAGAAAATATAAAAAAAGCGGTATGCTTTGAATTCTTACCAGCTTTTTAAGCCTTAAAAAGGCATTATATATATTATCTATAATAGAAGCCTGTATACCTTTTCTTTTAGTTTCAAAACACACTGCAAGATATGCCATCTCATATACGCAGTATATTATGAATCCCATAACTCCTATAAGACAGAATATTATTATTACAGGATTCATAAATGCTTTCGCTATATATTCATTTGTAAGATAGTTAATTCCTGTAATTCTCATACATAGGCGTATAACACCTGTAACAACAGGATAAAACACAGCTACTGCAAGAAGTTTATAAGCCATTTCAAATAACAATATATGCCTCTTACTTCTCTTTAACAGTTTTATGTTATCTTTAAGGCTTTTTAACATATGTCACCCCGGAATTCTAAAATCATTTATGGAATCTTGTAAGTATTCTTCCACATCCAGATGCATGTTTAACTGCATCTCCCATCTTTTTATTCAATAAACGCTTAGTAAAATGATATGAAAAATCACAGACATACGATACAACAAGTACAACTGACAATATCGTAGCCACACGCATATCTATTGAAAATACCACACGCTCTACAAATCTGTTAAACACTCCGAATATAAATACTGCCAATAATCCCCATCCTAGTGTACTCTGCAGACATATTATTCCCTTGTAGTTAAACTTAAGATGGTCATAATTCCACCATACCTCGCCAAACAGTTTAAGCATAATCTGCGCTGTCATATACTCGAATATCGTTGCACATATAGCTCCGAGTATATATAATGCCACGTAATTATTCTGTATAGGCGCAAATATATTAAATGCTATAAATGTGCCAAAACCATATATAACACAGAATGGCAGCTTGGCAAAGCCTCTGTTTTCCCAGTAACCAAGCTGTTTTCTAATAACTATACACTCCATGGCCCAACCAAAAAAACTATATATAAAAAACCAGATTGCCAGCTGGTTTATATTCATCCCTCTGAAACCGAAGTCTAATAATATATTGTGCATAACTCTCCTTATATCATCATTTACTCTTTGACTTTTCTGCACTCACAAAACCATGCTTTCACACTCTGTCGTCATGCTTTGCATGGCTATTTGTTCGTTATAAGCTGTTTTGTTTACATTTTATTATTCTTAATTCCCCTATTACAACACAATTCCGCTCCATCTATATTATAGTTATAGTTACTATTCCGGGTCAATCCCCAAAATGCCGTACAGCTCTAAATAATAACATATTATAATATACCAATGGAGCGGTTAATTATACATTATATATCTACTGTGCACTTACAAGCTCATCAAGTGTTGTTCTTATTGCTTTGATGAAATCCTGTGTATTAAGTGTTACAGGATTCTGTAATGTTGTTATAAGTGCAAGATCCTTTGTCATCTTACCATCTTCTACTGTCTTTATACAAGCTTTCTCAAGTGTATCAGCAAACTTGCTAAGTTCAGGAATAGAATCGAGTTCTCCTCTCTTTCTTAATGCTCCTGTCCATGCAAATATAGTAGCTATAGGGTTAGTAGATGTTTCCTCACCCTTAAGATGCTTATAATAATGTCTCTGTACTGTACCATGTGCAGCTTCGTATTCGTAGTAGCCATTAGGTGATACAAGCACTGATGTCATCATTGATAATGAGCCGAATGCAGTAGCCACCATATCTGACATAACATCACCATCATAGTTCTTACAAGCCCAGATATAACCACCCTCTGAACGGATAACTCTTGCTACCGCATCATCTATCAGTGTATAGAAATATTCAATACCTGCTTCCTTAAACTTATCAGCATAATCTTTATCGTATATCTCCTGGAATATATCCTTGAATGTGTGATCATACTTCTTAGATATAGTATCCTTTGTTGCAAACCATAGATCCTGCTTTGTTTCAAGTGCAAAGTTAAAACAGCTTCTTGCAAAATTCTCTATAGAATCGTTAAGATTATGCATTCCCTGTATAATACCTGCACCCTTGAAGTTATGTATAAGCTCTCTTGTTTCGTTGCCCTGTTCATCTGTGTATACAAGTTCTGCCTTTCCAGGTGCCGGAATCTTCATCTCTGATGCCTTATATACATCACCATATGCATGTCTTGCTATAGTTATAGGCTTCTTCCATGTCTTAACATATGGTTCAATACCCTTTACAATAATAGGTGCTCTGAATACTGTACCATCTAACATAGCCCTTATAGTTCCATTAGGACTCTTATACATCTCCTTAAGGTTATATTCCTTGACTCTTGCTGCATTAGGAGTGATTGTAGCACACTTGACTGCAACACCATACTTCTTGGTAGCCTCTGCTGAATCTATAGTAACCTGATCGTTTGTCTCATTACGATGAACAAGTCCAAGATCATAGTATTCTGTGTTAAGGTCTATATAAGGAAGTAAAAGTTCGTCCTTAATAAGCTTCCATAACACTCTTGTCATCTCATCTCCATCCATCTCTACGAGTGGTGTTGTCATTCTTATCTTTTCCATACCGCAATCCTTTCCATCATGGCAATTATGTCCAAAATATATAAAAATTTGCTATTCATTATAGAATATTTTTATGAGTTTGTAAATCCTTTAAGCATGTATTATATCATCATGTATTATATCATCACATGTAACAGTCATTTAACTCTTGTAATATTTCCACCATTATCAATCTGCCAGGTCTGTATGCTCTTATCTATACTATAATTCTTTAAATTATCTATTGTATAGCTGCCAACTGTTTCATACCAGTTATCATCATGTTCTGTACGCTGTATAAGTGTATCACCATACATAGTAGATGCTGCCTTTATTATTTCTGTTTCCCTTTTTGGAGCTGGTGCCTTTCTATAAATCGTTACATAACTGGTATTCTCTTTCTTTACCACATACGAAACCGCCGTTGGCTCTTCATATATATCATCTACTTCGATACTCCAGCTGAACTTGCTTCCATAATACTTGTCTTGCCTGGCTGCTTCACTATAATCTGTAAAGCTGCCATCAACATTCTCGAAACGTACCTTAACTATCTGTGTGTAATTTTTACGTTCAATGTCTATATATTTAGTTATAGCACCTTTGACTTCTTCAACGTAGTTTACTTCATTGTAAGTATCATCCGCATCTCTTCTATAGGTTACTGTTTCACCATAGTTATAATTCTTGGATATTACCTGGCTGTAATTGCCCCAGTTTCCGTTTTCATCCTGGTAACGTATATTTACTGTTACAGGGAAACTTCTGATTGCTGCATTGGCTGTATATCTTACATTGCCAGTTACTTCTATGCTGCTTACTGTACTGTTAGCTGATAATGTACTTCCATCTTCCTTAGTCCACTTATCAAAGTCATAGCCTGTTGCTGTGGATGCTGATATGCTTATCTTCTTGCCATATCTGTATGTACCATTTCCTGATACTGCTGATATTCCGGCTCCTTTATCAAGTGATACTGTGTAGGTCTTACGTGGAACTGTTACATAATAAGTCTGATTCAGGTCTGTTGTTGCTAACTGGCTGAAGGATGCATCGCCGTATACCTTATCATAAGGGTCTTTCTCCCTCGCCCATGTTATAGGGTCGCCTGCTGTGTATTCCTTGTTGTTAATAACTGTTTCCTGTTTAGCATAAGTTCCTGCTTCAACACCTTCGTATCTGGCTATAAGTGTTACTTTTACCTTCTGTTTTGATATATCTGACTTTACCCATTGTGCTGTAAATACTGAATCCCTGTTATCAAAAAGTATCTTCCACTTCTGGTTAGTATTACTGTCTGACTTCCAGCCTAAACCTATGTTGCTGTTACTTGTAGTTCCCTGTGCTGTTATCCTTAAGTTAGGATTAGCTTTGGATGTTATATAATAACAGCCATCTCCTGCCACTGATAAAGTCCATATCTGGTTATTGCTCCAGTCAAGGTTACAGTACTGTACATTCATGTTGGCTATATCAGCGGTTACATACTTACCCAATGCACTGTTTACGATAAAGTAATTATCACCATCTGCGTGTATGAAGCTCCAGTATTCACCACTGCCGCCCCACGCATCTGCCAACTGTATGTTAAGACCACTGTCATTACTCATGCCGCCCCATGCTATATCCATAACAAGATTGCTGTTTGCACTCTGTATGTATGCTTTTGCCTGGTAGTTGTCATTGACTGGCATTACATCTCCACCATTATAGTAGTTATTCTTATCTGTCTGCCAGTATTTAAAGATTCTGCCACTGTTTGTAAAGCCTGCGAAGTCATTTCCTAATACTGTACCTTGGTTGTATACAAGGTCTACCATGCTGTAGTGTACATACTTATCAGTACCCATACCACCTGCACTTCTGTTCTTATCAAAGTATGCCAGACCTGACTTATCATATGCATATACTATTGCTGTTGTATCACCTTTTATGGTGCCTTTAAGACTTCCTGCATCTGATAAGATATATCCATTCTTTGACTTAAGATTCTTAAACTCATAGGTTGTACCATATGGGTATGTCTTTTCCCAGTCTGTTATGTTTTCAGCTTCAAGATTTCCATTGATATAAAGGTCAACTGAACCTAAATCATAACCACCACCTTTCAGCTTATCAAAACTTACAGCATAATAATTAGCATCAAGTTTTAACGAATAGTTGTTGAGTTCATATGCTGCATATAAGGTTACATCGCCATCATAGTGCCATGCATAATTGCCATTCCAGTACCAGAAACAGCTTGTGTCCTGCTTTACTGCCAAGCCATTACTATCATATATCTGTTCCCACCATTCATTTCCATTGTC
>DJDY01000020.1:3032-9985 GCA_002435585.1 Lachnospira sp. UBA5912 | reverse complement strand
GGAGGTCTTGCTAATACATGGGATTATGGTAATCTTGGTGTTGAGCTTAAGAACAATGTCAAGAAGGCATGGTGGCAGAAGTTCATACAGGAAAGCCCATATAATGTTGGAGTAGACTGTGCGATACTTATGAATCCACAGACATGGGTTGCATCAGGACATCTTGGCGGTTTCTCAGATCCACTTATGGATTGTAAGGATTGTCATGAAAGATTCAGAGCTGATAAGCTTATTGAAGACTGGGCAGAGGAGAATGATTATGATCTTGGTGGTTCAGTTGACGGCTGGACTCAGGAACAGATGAAGAATTTTATTGATGAGAAGAATATATGCTGTCCTACATGTGGAAAGCATAACTTTACAGATATCAGACAGTTTAACCTTATGTTTAAGACATTCCAGGGGGTTACTGAGGATGCCAAGAATACAGTATATTTAAGACCAGAAACAGCACAGGGTATATTTGTTAATTTCAAGAATGTACAGAGAACATCAAGAAAGAAGATACCTTTCGGTATTGGTCAGATAGGTAAGTCATTCCGTAACGAAATCACACCTGGTAACTTTACGTTCAGAACAAGAGAATTTGAACAGATGGAACTGGAATTCTTCTGTAAGCCAGGAACAGATCTTGAGTGGTTCACATACTGGAGACAGTATTGCATAGACTGGCTCAAGGCACTTGGTATCAAGGATGATGAGATGAGAGCAAGAGATCACTCACCAGAAGAACTTTGCTTCTACTCTAAGGGTACTACAGATATTGAATTCCTATTCCCATTCGGCTGGGGCGAGTTATGGGGTATCGCAGACAGAACAGATTATGATCTTACACAGCATCAGACAGTATCTGGAGAAGATATGTCATATTTTGATGATGAAGCTAAGGAAAAGTATATACCATATGTTATCGAGCCATCACTTGGTGCAGACAGAGTAACACTTGCATTCCTTTGTTCAGCATATGATGAGGAAGAGCTTGAAGGCGGAGATGTAAGAACAGTTCTTCACTTCCATCCAGCACTTGCTCCTGTCAAGATTGGTATTTTACCACTTTCCAAGAAGCTTAACGAAGGTGCAGAAAAGGTATATACAGAACTTTCTAAGTATTATAACTGCGAATTCGATGACAGAGGAAATATAGGTAAGAGATATAGAAGACAGGATGAAATAGGTACTCCATTCTGTATAACATACGACTTTGATTCAGAAGAAGATAACGCTGTAACTGTAAGAGACAGAGATACTATGCAGCAGGAAAGAGTTAAGATAGAAGATCTTAAGGCATACTTTGAAGATAAGTTCAGATTCTGATAGTTAACAGATGCTTAGTATTTCTTAGTATTTAAGCTAAGTTCCTGAAAAGGAAGAATTTCACGTATTGCATCAGATGATTGTTAAGAATTATTAAGTAATTAATATATACGCAGGGTTTGTGTTTATAGCATGAATCCTGCGTAATGTATATGTGGAATGAAAGAAAACAGCACACAGGTGAAGGTTAAAATAAGAGTAATATATAAAGGCAGAATAATATATGATATGTGCTAAATGTGGAACAGAATATGAGGGAAGCCAGTGTCCTAAGTGTGATGGCCCTGTAATTAAGGTTAATAACAGTGATTATCTGGCAAGAAGAAAGGCCTATGAAGAAAGGCAGGCACGACTTAAAGAAAAAGAAAAGTCGGTTGGAGAAGATGAAAAAAGCATTGCAAAGCAAGAAGGTGCTGCTGACAGCAATAATATAAATAGTGCATCAGAAGAAAAATACACAAAGACAGGACATAAGAAAAAAAACGCTGATGCAGATGAAAATGATAAATCAGGTAAGAAAACACATACCCCTAAAATAAAGAATTATGATGAGGGAGTATTTGACATAACAAAAGTTGATTTTAATGAACTGACAGACAAGTTAAAAAATAGTGGGAAAATGCTTGCGGATGGCAAGGACAGGCTGGCAAAATCATTAGAAGAAAAAACTAAAACAATAAAACAAAAAGAAGAAAGTAAAAATGATAATTTCAAAGTAAAAAACAATAAAAATAAAGCTGATAGTATCTTAGATAGTAAAAACTCTGTACATAATAAACCAGGAAAGAAAAGAGATACCTCGCAGGCAGTTAAAAGAAGTATTCCGTATACGAAAGCAGGGATAGCTGCAGCCTTAGTACTCATATTAATAGCTGTTGTGGTTATTGTTGTAAATGTTATTAACAGAAAAAACTATAACATATATATGAGTGATGGCAATAAAATATATGATGTTTCATCACTTGACAGCAAGTTTGTATGTGATAATGCTGATGCAGTATTTGCTATGGATGACACCACATTTTTTACACCAGAATGGCCGGATGAGATTAATAAGAATAATGCAGTGTCAAGTGTAGCAAGCTCTAAGGGTGACTATTATGCCACAGATGTATATGATTCTTCAAATGGTATATACACATTGTATATCTGGTCAGATGATATGTGTCTTAAAGCAACGCAAAACACTTATGAACATAATATTTATTATATATCCAACAAGGGAACGGTCATCTATGAGGAAACCGAAACGATTAATGATAACGGAAAAACAGGAGCAAGGATGTTATCCATGGCGGATGTGAAGAAAGATAAGTCACAGGCTTCAGGATATACATGCGAAGCGAATACTATAGAAAGAAATCTTAATTCGGCTTATGTATACAGCGATAAAGATATGATGGTTATCCTTAATAATGATGGTAGGTTGTATCAGTATGATTATGCCAGAAAGATATCCACTGAGGTTGATATGTATGTTGACAGCTTAAGTGCCCTGGGAGAATCCTCAGGTATGTATTCATCAGGTTCAGAACATCTTAACACATCAGAGGATGCAGATTCGTATATATACAGCGTGTCAGGAAGCAACTATTATGTTGAAGTTAAGAATGCAAAAGCAATATTGCTTAAGGGTGTAAGTGGTGCCAATATTACTTATGCATATGATAAAAAGAATGATTATCTATATTGGTTTAATAATAAGAAGATATCTTGTGCAAGGTTTAAGGATTCAGAGATATCAGATATAACAGTTCTTGAAAATACGGGAACTAATATGAATATAATATACCTTTGTGATATTCAGGAACTTGTATATGTTAACGATGCAGCACAGCTTGTAAAGGCTGAAAAGGGTAAAAAAACATTTATAGCTGAAAATATAAAAGATGGAAGTCTTTCTTTGGTAAAGAATACGGATGATTCATTGACATATGTAGCTGATGCCAGACAGTATTATATTAAGAATACTTCAGCATCACCGGTTGCAATATGTGAAGTGGGTGATATGACCAACACATCTAATACAGGCTTTTATAAGAAGAGATTATATTATTATGGTTCCGATGGACAGTTATATACATGCAACCTTAAAGGGGAAGCCCAGAATGTCATAGGAAATGTTGAGAGATTTTTTGTTGGTGAGTATGTAAAATAATAAGAATATGATGCAGAGTCTTGTGCGAATTGTGTAGTAATACGGTAATATGCGTATATAAGTAAAGTGTTAAAGATATTTTATCATCACATTATAATATTTATTGTTAAAAAATATAATTGTAAAAAATATACTAGTAAATAATCTACTTGCAATAATATATACTTAATAAAAAATATGCCTGTTAAAATATGCACCTGTAAGAATATATGCATGTAAGAATATATACAGTCATACATATATAATGAATAAATATATTAAGAGGCGGTTTATATGAAATATGTGCATATAAATACAGAGTATGGATACTGGCGTGTAATGGCAGGATTGATGATGGTAGTTGTTATGATTATAACTATGATTATCAGTCCTGCTTTTTACTGTCTGGCATTGGCGGAAAGTGAAGAATTGAATAAATCAGACATGAATGGCCCTGATATAGAAACTCCCTCAGCCATACTTATGGAATCAAAGACTGGACAGATTATATATGAAAAGGATGCTACAAGACAGCTTGCACCAGCAAGCATAACAAAGATAATGACACTTATACTTATATTTGAGGCACTTGACAGTGGGCAGATAAAGATGGAAGATCCGGTTACGGTATCGGAGTATGCAGCATCCATGGGCGGAAGCCAGGTGTTCTTAGAAGAGGGCGAGATACAGAGTGTGAGGACTATGATTAAGTGTATAGCGGTGGCAAGTGCTAATGATGCATGTGTAGCCATGTCCGAATACATATGTGGTTCAGAAGATGTATTTGTAAGTAAGATGAATGAAAAGGCAGGGCAGCTTGGCATGGAACAGACACATTTTGTCAACTGCTGTGGTCTTGATACTGAGGGACATACATCAAGTGCAAGAGATGTTGCACTTATGAGCAGGGAACTTATAAACAATCATCCCGAGATAAAAGAATTCAGCAATATATGGATGGAAGATATAACACATGTGACAAGAAAAGGGGAAAAAGATTTTACTTTGTCAAACACTAACAAGCTGATAAAACAATATACTTATGCAACAGGACTTAAAACAGGTTCTACAAGCAAGGCGGGATGCTGTCTTTCAGGAACTGCCATGAAGGATGGTATAGAGCTGATAGCGGTAGTTATGGCAGCTCCGACAAGCAAGATAAGATTCAAGGATGCGATTACACTGCTTAACTATGGGTTTAGTGTGTGCAGCATATATCAGGATACGGAGGAACCTGATATTAAGTATGCAAAGGTTGAAGCAGGTGTTGCGGATGAGGTAAGCATTAAAAAAAGTGAAGATTTCTCCTACATGTTTCTTGACAGGTTTGATGAATCAGATATAAGAAAGGAATACATTGTTGACACCATAATAGCGCCTGTACACGAAGGCGATAAGGCAGGAACTATTAATTATTATTATAATGACAGATTGATAGGCAGTGTTAACCTTACAGCCAGTGATGATGTTGAGGTAATGAATTATACAGATTCACTTAAAAAAGTATTAAAAAGAATGGCAGCAGGGTGATGAGAACCATATGATGAGACCCGTATGGATAATTCTTACTTTAAAAAAATGCAGATATATGCTATAGTATATGATAAAAAGGTTTCTATGAAAATGCGAAGAATCTCTGCAGATAGATTATTATTTTATAGAGAAAAAGTTGAATATTTCTATAATGAATATAAAATAAAAGATTTGTGGATATAAACTATAAAGGACTTGTTAATATAAAGCTATAAGATAAAGAATGAAAGGACAGCTTATGGATTTATTTGATTATATGCGTGAAAGTAATAAGGAGAATGAATCACCTCTTGCAATGAGGTTAAGACCAAGAACACTTGATGAGGTGGTTGGACAGCAGCATATTGTTGGCAAAGATAAGCTGTTGTACCGGGCTATTAAGGCAGATAAGCTTAGCTCGATTATATTCTATGGACCACCGGGAACAGGTAAAACAACGCTTGCTAAGGTTATTGCCAATACTACAAGTGCAGATTTCTGTCAGATTAATGCAACAGTGGCAGGCAAAAAAGATATGGAAGATGTAGTCGAAAAAGCCAAGAATAACCTTGGTATGTATGATAGAAAGACTATTCTTTTTGTAGATGAGATACACAGATTCAACAAAGGACAGCAGGATTATCTTTTACCATATGTGGAAGATGGAACGATTATACTAATCGGTGCAACAACAGAGAATCCATATTTTGAGGTAAATGGGGCTTTGATATCAAGGTCTATTATATTTGAACTTAAGCCGTTATCAAAGGATGATATTAAGCAGATACTAAAGAGAGCTGTCTATGATAAAGAAAGAGGCATGGGAAGCTATAAGGCAGCGATTGATGATGAGGCACTTGAGTTCCTTGCAGATATATCTAATGGGGATGCCAGAAATGCACTTAATGCAATAGAACTTGGCATACTTACAACGGACAGGTCAGAAGATGGGATTATACATATAGATTTAAAAACAGCAGAACAATGTATACAGAAACGTGCAGTTAGATATGATAAGACAGGTGATAATCATTATGATACAATATCAGCATTCATAAAAAGCATGAGAGGCTCAGATCCGGATGCTGTGAGTTACTATCTTGCCAAGATGTTATATGCAGGTGAAGATATAAAGTTTATAGCAAGAAGAATAATGATATGTGCAAGTGAGGATGTAGGCAATGCTGATCCGAATGCGCTCGTTGTAGCTGCAAGTGCAGCACAGGCAGTTGAGCGCATAGGCATGCCAGAAGCACGGATTATACTTTCACAGGCGGCACTTTATGTTGCATGCGCGCCCAAGAGCAATGCGTGCTATATGGCAGTGGATAAGGCACTGGACATAGTAAGAACAACAAAGACACAGCCAGTTCCTGTACATCTTCAGGATGCACATTACAAGGGGTCGGCTAAGCTTGGGCATGGTATAGGATATAAGTACGCACATGATTATCCTAACCATTATGTTAATCAGCAGTACCTTCCAGATGCACTTGTAGGTGAAAGCTTCTATGAGCCTACGGATAATGGATATGAGAAACAGATAAAGTCTCATCTTGAAAGAATAAGATCAGAGGCGGAGTAAGTAAATTATAATAATATAGTAACGAACGAATGGAGAATGATGAATGAAGGAGTATATTAACCGGCTTTCGTTAGGAAAGTTTAAGTATGACACACCTCATATAATAAAACCTGACGATATAGTGAGGGCGGATATATTATGTGGAACATACAGTGAAGAACAACTGCATATTGAGTCAGGTGATGTCATAAAAGGATTAGTATACTCTTCTGACAGCAGGGTTACTATAAAAGAAAAGACATTTATAGGCAGGGAATGCAGCATAACCTATGTAGTTGATGCAAGAATGCTTAAGGATAAAGAATGTATCGAAGGAAAATTCACAATAGTAAGTGATGCTGGAGAGAAAGATATAGCATATGTATTAACCGGATATAATGAAAGAGTAAAGACAAGTCTGGGAAT
>DJDY01000020.1:2555-2986 GCA_002435585.1 Lachnospira sp. UBA5912 | reverse complement strand
TCCATTTTACTAATCTTGTACAGAAAGCAAGAGATGAGGCAGCGGTTCTATACAGGTCAGAAAGCTTTAAGAGAATATTTTTAAATAATGATGAGAATCTTATCAATCTTTATGATAGTCTGTATGATAGTGAGAATATATATGGGTCAATGGAAGAGTTTCTTATAGCTATAACGAAAAAGTCACCACTTACGTTTAATGTGGATACAACTCCAAGAACATATAGTATGAATAATGAAAAGGAAAAAGACAGCATTATCATAGAAAAAAGTGGATGGGGCTATATAGAACTTGAAGTTGAATGTGATGCCGATTATATCATAATGAAAGGAGGAAGACTTACATCTGATGATTTCGTAGGAGATGTATATGAATTAGATTATCTGATAGATTATGACAAGCTTCATAATGGCAATAACTATACGGCTATA
>DJDY01000020.1:0-2512 GCA_002435585.1 Lachnospira sp. UBA5912 | reverse complement strand
TTACGTGCACATGGGCAGGAAGAACGCATAGAACTTTCAGTGTTTAAAGAATCCTCTGATAATAAAAAAATTAGCGATGGATTTGATGTACGAACAGAACAAAGAATAGCAAGAATAGCACTTACACAGGCATATATTGCTTTCCGGATGAAGCAGACGGATCGTGAACAATGGATATCAGATACTAATAAGATACTGACAAGAGTCAGAGGATTGAAAGAATCGGACATAGTATTCGATGTTTTACAGGCTGGATTAGACTTTATATCTGGTAATATATTTGATGGAAATCAGATACTTGAGAGCATAAAAGATAAGATTATGTCAGATATAAACAACCATGTTGAATTATACTGTCTGTATCTGTATGTCAGTACGCTTGAAAAAAGAGATGCTTTGTATACATCTGATGTGTCAGAAATTGTCAGCAGATATTATGATAATGGGCATGATACATGGGTGCTTTTATGGATATTATTCTACATAGATGGAAAGATAGAAAACAATAAGAGTATTAAGCTTATAAGGATAAAAGATACATTTAACGATGGATGTACAAGTCCGGTTATGTATATAGAGGCACTTAATATATATAATGAGCAGCCTGATCTGCTAAGGGTAATGAACCGTTTCGAGATACAGGTTATATCAGAGGGAATCAAATACGCAGCGATATCAAAGAGGCTTGCAGCACAGGTAGCTGCTGTTATTGGCAATGAAAGAAGTGCAGGAGCATCCAAGATAGAACTGCTGAAAAGATTATACGATGTATATGATGATGACAATATACTTGAAGTACTTATAGTACATATGATAAGGTCAGGAATTACCGGGGAAAACAGTTTTACGTATTATGAGAAGGCAGTGCTTCGTGGAATTAGGATAACAAGGCTTTATGAGTTTTACATGGCAAGCATTAAAAAGGATATAAACATAAGACTTCCCAAGATAGTACTTATGTATTTTACTTATGATTCGGATGTTAATTATCCATGGAAATCGTATCTTTTTGCCAACATAGTACGTCACAAGGAAGAATATAAAGAGGTATATAGTTTATACGAACATATAATTGAGTTGTATGTGTATGAACAGTTAAAACAACAGAATATAGACCAATATCTTGTATATCTGTACAAGGAGTTTATAAAACCACAGCTTGTAAAAAATGAAACAGCTAAATTCATAGCACGGCTTAAGTTTATGTATCATATAACCTGCTTTGATGATGATGTTAAGATGGTTATGGTTAAGTATGGACAGCTTAAGGAGCCGGTTATATATGAGCTTACCGGTCATGATACATATATACCATTGTATACTAAGGAATGCTCATTAGTATTTGTATGTGAAAATGGACAGAGAAGAAAAAAGACTGTGAATTATGAGATAGATAAGGTATTTGAAGAACCAGGAGATATGTCTGAGTATGATAAGTTTGATATAGATGATAAATATATGATTATATATAAAACAGCTTATTACAGAAGAAAACATATATATAAGATATATACACTTGAACTTTATAAAAAGGCACTGAAAATAGATGGCATATCTGACATGTATAGAAGAAAACTGAATTCATGGATGATTGAATTCTATGCAGGATATTATAATGGCGTGAGCTTTAATGATGAATATAAAGAACTTGACAAATATAATCTTTCAGTTAAAGATAGTGCATGTCTTATAGAAATACTTATAGACTATGGCATGTATTATGAGGCAAGACAGCTTATAGACAGATATGGATATATATATGTATCTGTGTCAAAGCTTTTTATGTTTATGGTACATGAGCTTGAAGCATCAGCCAATGAAGAAGAATATAAGAATGGCATAGCGGAATATGTGTTTAAGAAGCATCTGTATAATGAACCATTACTTATGTATATGGTGGAATATTATAACAGTACAAGCGCTGATATGTATGCGTTATGGAAAGCAGCAAGGGAATTTGGTGTAAATGTGGATGCATTATCAGAAAGAATCGTATCACAGATGATGTTTACAGGTGCGTATTCTGGAAAGCTTACAGAAGTATTTGGTGATTATTATAAGAATGGAGCAGGGATTAATATAGTTAAGGCGTATGCTGCTTACAATTCATTTAACTATATTATAAAAGACAGAAAAGCGGACGAAGCAGTATTTTCTGTCATAGAAAGAATGTATAAAGATAAGATTGGTCTGCCATTATTATGTTATGTTGCATGGCTTAAAAATATGTCAATGAAAACAGATGAATTGAAAAAATCGGACATAAATAACATGGCACAATCAATATTGAATGAATTATGTGACAAAGAACTTATATATGATTTCTATAAAAAATTCAAAGGGGTGCTCAATATACCTTATAATGCATATGGTCTTATGGTAATAGAATATTATGGCAATCCTGATAAAAAGGTTGAATTACATTACAGAGTTAACGATGATAAAGAATATAAAACAACAGTTCTGAAATGTGATGCATGTGGAATATTCACCAATAGATTCATTATGTTCT
>DJDY01000022.1 GCA_002435585.1 Lachnospira sp. UBA5912 | reverse complement strand
GAATGTGTGCTAAACAGTAATATGTATAATATAAACATCAAAAAGCTATTCTGCACCTACAGTTAAATCAGTTTATTTTAGCAGGCTTATGTGCATTCACATCCCCATTAAACTCATAAATAGCAATTCCATATCTATGTAAATCAATGAGCAGTGATTCTTTATACCCATCACATTCACCATGAACACTTGTAAGAGTCTTCTTCTGGTTCTTCATATCCTCTCCAAGAACAAGCTTATACTTGCCCTTTACAGGGACACCTACTCTGTAGTTCATTCTTTCTACTGGCGTAAAGTTCAATACAAACAGAAGATGTCTCTTCTTATCAGGACTTATCCTTATGAATGAGAAAACACTGTTATCCTTGTCATTTGCATTAATCCAACGGAATCCCTCAGGACTATAATCTGTTTCATACAGACATCTGTATTTTTTATTAAGCATCATGCATGCCTTAGTAAAATCTTTTAATTCCTTATGTGATTCATCCTCTAACAGATACCAGTCGAGTGCTCTCTTTTCACTCCACTCATTCCACTGTCCGAATTCCTGCCCCATAAAGAGCAGCTTCTTGCCAGGATGTCCACTCATATATGCATATGCCAGCTTGAGATTGGCAAACTTGTCCTCTCTGTCTCCAGGCATCTTGCCTAACATTGAACATTTAAGGTGAACAACCTCATCGTGTGAAAGAACAAGTATGAAGTTCTCACTATATGCATACATCATTGAAAATGTCATCTTTCCATGATTGAACTTTCTAAAGTAAGGATCCAGCTTCATATATTCAAGGAAATCATGCATCCATCCCATGTTCCACTTAAATGTAAAGCCAAGACATTCACCATTGTCAGGGTCGCCACTTACCATAGGCCATGCTGTTGATTCTTCAGCTATTGTAACTGCCTGTGGAAAACGCTTCCTCATCATGCTGTTGAAATGCTTTAAAAAGCTCATAGCCTCAAGATTGCCATTACCACCGTACTTGTTAGGAACCCAGTTGCCTTCTGTCCTGCCATAATCAAGATAAAGCATGGATGCCACTGCATCAACTCTTAGTCCATCTATATGGAACTTATCAACCCAGAACATACCATTAGCAATAAGGAAGTTAGATACCTCATTCTTTCCATAGTCAAACACTTTGGTTCCCCAGTCAGGATGCTCTCCCTTACGTGGATCTGCATACTCGTATACACAGCTTCCATCAAAGTTGGCAAGTCCGTGCGCATCCTTTGGAAAATGTGCTGGAACCCAGTCAAGAATAACGGCAATATGCTTACTGTGCATATAGTTGACAAAATACATAAAATCCTCAGGCGTTCCATATCTGGCTGTAGGTGCATAATATCCCGTAACCTGATATCCCCACGAGCCATCAAATGGATATTCTGCAATGCCCATAAGTTCAATATGTGTATACCCCATATCTGATACATATGCCGCCAGTTCTGGTGCTATATCCCTGTAATTAATATATCCGTCCTCCGTTCCATCTTCCTGTTTCTTCCATGATCCAAGATGGCATTCGTATATTGACATTGGTGATTTAAGATGGTCCTCTTTCTTCTTGCTTTCCACCCATGCACTATCAGTCCACTTAAAGCCATTAAGATCTGTGATTATAGAAGCTGTTTCGGGTCTTAACTGTGCTGCATTAGCATATGGGTCAGCTTTATATATGGCATCTCCATTCTGTGCAATGATAAGATACTTGTACATCTGTCCTGCCCTGGCGCCCTCTATAAACAATTCGTATATACCGCCATCAGATATCTTTTTCATATCGTATCCATATGCTTTCCAGTCATTAAATTCACCTATAACATATACATCCTTTGCCGCTGGTGCCCACACTGCAAAATATACACCTGCTTTACCTTCTTTTTGTGCAACATGTGCTCCCATCTTATTGTAAATTTCATAATGTGTTCCCTGTCCGAAAAGATAAGAATCCAGTTCACTTATCCGCACATCATTGTAATTCAACATATCAGCCATATAACTCCGCCCTTCCACTTATATTTTAACTGGTATATACACATATCAGTTCACATACTCATTTGTATAAATGTATTTTATCATAACATTTATTTAAATACTATTAATTTTTTGACAATTGGTCATTTTTTATGAGCTTTTTGTGTTTATTTGTTTTGAAAGACCAACCTTTTCTTGTTTGTTGTATTTTTTTGCATCTGCTATACATTTACTTTAATGTTACACTTGACATCATAATTGCTGGAATTTATCATAAAGTATACTGGCTTTGTATTATATTTAACACCAGTACTATTAACACAAAGTTCATATTAAAATAAGGAGAATAATTATGATTTATTATCTGATAAGTCCCAGCTACATAAATGTTGTTACATTTTTCAGCATATTATTCGCATTTGCAGTAACATGCCTCGCTATATATATGGGAAAGAATATACTTCCAAGAGATGGGGGAAGAGCATATGCTATCAATGGTTCCAAATCAGTTGGTAAACCAAGAGGGGCTGGTATCATATTCATACTTGTGTTTACCATAACCTGTATGATTTTCGTTAATCTTACATCAGAGATTATCATTTACCTGATACTTGTACTTGCTGCTATGCTTTCAGGCTATCTTGATGATGCTTCATCATCGCCATGGGGCGAATTAAAAAAGGGTATTATTGATTTTATTATTGCAGTTATGGCTGCCATAACTTATCTTCATTACAACCCTAACACCTTCAACATAGCACTTTTTAAACTTACAGTTACACTTAACCCTGTTATCTATGGAATACTTATTGTCATTCTTATCTGGGTAAGTATCAATGTAACTAACTGTTCAGATGGTGTAGATGGATTATGCGGAACACTTTCTGCTATTACACTTTCATCAGCATTTTTACTATTCAGAATATTTGATATAGAAAGCTCTTTCAGGCATGTTATACTTATCATGGTTGTATGTATACTTGGTTATCTGTGGTTCAATGCATCTCCTAGTAAGCTTCTTATGGGTGATGCCGGCTCAAGGGCAATAGGAATATTTATTGCATTTGCCTTCCTTAAGCTTCATTGTCCACTGTTGTTCATACCTCTTGCCATCATTCTTATAATCGATGGCGGACTTGGATTAATCAAGGTTTCATTCATAAGATTTCTTCATATCAATCTTATGCAGAATATACGAACACCTATCCATGATCATATGAGAAAGAACAAGAAATGGTCAGATGCACAGGTTGTATTCAGATTTGCTATCATACAGATAGTTATTGCGGCTGCCGTTATATTTGCTGTTATGTAATGAATATTAAATGCATAATACGCACACGCAAACATGTATATGCGTGTGCGTATTTTTTTCTTCTTTCGTCCTGCTTTTCATGACTTTTCGTTCGTTAAGCCGTCCGAAAAGTAAATGACCGCTTCGATGCCGCTTCCTTTTCTTTTGCGCTCATTGCCTTAATATCACAAAATATTAACAATTATAAATATTTACTCTGTTAAAAACTGGTGCTATATTATGTATATGAGTTTTTACAGCAGTTTTTATAGTAAGAATAGGGGAATGTTTATGGATGAGCCTTGTTTAATCAAATCTATCAATAAAAATACAATAATTAACATTGAAAAAGCATTTGCCGAATGGAATAAACATATTTTTATATATTATCCATCCAGTGGTAACATAGTATTTTCCAGATATGCTGGAAATGATGCTGATGCATCTTATGAAATCAATGATTTACATAATTCCAAACTTTACAACATTATTATTGAAAAGAATCTTTTTACTAAAATGTTTGATTCCATCAATAATGGTGCTGAAAATGTAAGTGAAAAATTCTCTTCTATGCAAAACAAACAGTTTAGAATTTCTATGTGTACGATTGATTATGATGAAAATCATAAGCCTGCATGTGCACTTGGTCTTATCGAATTAATAGAAGAAGATTCCAAGCTTAACAATATTGTAAATGCGCTAATACGCAACTTCAACAGTGTATACTATGTAGATATAGACACAGAGCAGGTATATCCATATAAGATTAATCCTGCGGTAAGAAGTATGCTTAACAGCTCCCTTAATTCCATTCCTTTGTACTCTGACCTTATGAAAGAATATATTGAAAAAACTGTAGTAAACGAGGAAAAGGAAACAACCCTTGCAGAAACATCTCTTGATAACTTACGTGAACAATTCAAGATAAAAAACTCATATCAGTATGATTATAGTATAATCCGTGATGGTGGAATCTCTTATTGCAGAGCTAAATTCGTTAACATAGATGGAACAGGCGACCTTCACCATATGGTTGCAGGCTTTGAAGATATAAGTGCTGAAAAGCAGCGTGAACTCGAACGTATCGCTTACATAGACCGTATAACAGGCGGAAGCAATTATGTCAACTTTAAAAAGACTTTAAGAGATTATGCACAACCTGGTTTTCTTATATCTATGGATATTCACGATTTTAAGATTATTAATTCCATATGCGGAATTATCAAAGGCGATGCAACACTTAAGGCTATATGGCAATGCATTGAACAATGTATCGATGACAAAGATTTTGCTGGTCATATCAATGCTGACAGGTTTGTTATATATTGCCAGTGCAGTTCTGATAATGAAGTTATAGAACATATACATAAGATAGAAGCTGCGCTCAAAGATGTAACATCATCTCTTAAGATTCCTAATCTGATTCCATACTTTGGTATCTCAAGATGGAGTGCTGACAAGAAGGTTGAAGAAGCCTACAGTGAAGCTAACTTTGCCAAGAATCAGGTTAAGGAACGTAAAGATATAAGTTATCAGTTCTACAGCCATGATGATACACTCAAAATACTTGAAAACAGAGCCATGGAAGATAATTTCTCCGATGCCATAGCAAATAAGCAGTTTGAAATATGGTACCAGCCTAAATACAACCCTGCCACAGGTCAGCTTGTTGGTGCTGAAGCCCTCGTAAGGTGGCGTGGTTCAGACGGAAACCTTATATCACCTGGCAAATTCATTCCTTTGTTTGAAAAAGACGGCCTTATCAAGACTCTTGATGAATATGTATTCCGAAGTGTGTGCAGACAACAGGCGGAATGGCAGAAACAGGGCAAAAAGCTCATTCCTATATCCATTAATCTTTCAAGGGCTACTCTGTATTTTGAATCAGTTGTAGAACTTTACAAAAATATTGCATCTGAGATAGGTATAGATACTAAATATGTGCCTATAGAGATAACTGAGAGTGCCGCCATAGATAATGCAAATATAAAGGAACTTGCGGACAAATTCCACAACAACGGATTCTCACTCCTTATAGATGACTTTGGTTCTGGCTATTCATCACTGTCTACTATCAATATGAAATGCTTTGATACATTAAAGATTGATAAAAGTCTCATTGATTATATCGGTGATTTCAGCGGCGAAAGGCTTCTTGACCACACCATAACCCTTGCAAAAGAACTGGGAATATCAGTTACTGCTGAAGGTGTTGAAACTAAGAACCAGGTTGATTTTCTTAAAGGAATCAACTGCGATAATATACAGGGCTTTTATTATTCAAAGCCGCTATGCGTGGGGGATTTCAGGCAATTGCTGACATAAATATATTACTGTTTAGTGAAGTC
>DJDY01000129.1:11810-12867 GCA_002435585.1 Lachnospira sp. UBA5912 | reverse complement strand
TTACTTTTCTTTTGCGCTCATTATATCATATTTTTTCATTCAGATATTCTATCTTCATAAGTGTAAGACCTTGTGGTGGTGCTGTCTGACCTGCCTGTGTTCTGTCACAGGCTTCTAACATTTGTTTAACATATTCTGGTTCGAATCGTCCCTTTCCAACCTGTATAAGCGTGCCTGCGATAATTCTAACCATATTATAAAGAAAGCCATTACCAGATATCGTTATATGTATTTCGTCATCTTTCTTATCTACATCAAGTGAATAAACAGTCCTTATTGTTGATTCTGCCTGCGTTCTTACACAGCAGAAGCTTTTAAAATCATGTTCCCCAATAAGATACCCGGCTGCCTTTTTCATCCTGTCTGTATCTATATTGCCTGGAACATTCCATGTATAGTTTCTTTTCTGCGGTATTCCAAATTCTGTATTTAATATCCTGTAGCAGTATGTTTTTCTTGTATCACAGTGCCTTGGATGAAAGTCAGCTACCACCTCATCTGACTCCTGGACTATAACATCAGCTGGGAGATATCTGTTAAGTGCATATGTGAACCTGTCAGCTGGTATACTAGATTCTGTATCAAACACTGCTACATTTCCCATTGCATGCACCCCGGCATCTGTACGGCTTGCACCTATTACATGTATATTCTCACCTGTGAGCTGGCGTATAGCATCATCTAACACCTTCTCTATAGTTATGGCAACTGGCTGTATCTGCCAGCCAGAATAATTGGTTCCATCATATGCCACTCTTAATCTTATTCTTCTCATAAATTCTCCATTCTTTATCCCATTTATGACTACTTTATTGCTTTTTATATTCTTACTTATTCTGTATACAATATAATTTACTATAACCAATGCATGCTTAGCATGTTGTAAATCAATAATATGCGAAAAACTATTTTATTTGATTTTTATACCTAAATCGCCTTAAAGTTATTTTAAATTTATCTCTAAAATCATAATATACAGTCGTCAAAAAATTTGCAAAAAACGAATCGAAAAATGTATTTATTTATAAAGTTTACATTTTCATACTAGCCACTATAC
>DJDY01000129.1:11282-11745 GCA_002435585.1 Lachnospira sp. UBA5912 | reverse complement strand
AAAAAGACTGACCGCCACAACTGGCTATCAGCCTTTAATACATTATATCTTAACTTACGTATAATTTAGCTTTATACAATATACCTCAGCTTACACATAATTCATAGCTTTAAATACTATCCCTTTTGTATCCATAAATCCATCTTTAAACATCATACTTAACTTTCACAGCCTGCGTTACAAGCTGTGCCACAAGCTATACCAACACCTTTATAAGTATCAGTATCCCAAGATAAGCAAACATACATAGATAGGCTATCTGGTCTCTTTTCGCATATCTAAGCGGTTTCATCTTCGTTCTGCCTTCTGAACCATGATAGCATCTTGCCTCCATAGCCATGGCGAGTTCATTTGCTCTTCTGAATGCTGAAACAAAAAGTGGAACCAGAATAGGAACCATAGCCTTTGCTCTTTTTATTATGTTACCATTCTCAAAGTCGGCACCACGTGCCATCTGCGCTTT
>DJDY01000129.1:10604-11244 GCA_002435585.1 Lachnospira sp. UBA5912 | reverse complement strand
GACATCATCATGGCAATTTCATGTACAGGTACCTTTATGTGCTTAAGAAATCCAAGTCCCTTTTCAAGACCATCAGTTAAGTTATTAGGAGTTGTCGTGAGTGTCATGAGTGAAGTACCAAGTATCAGATAAACAAGACGCACAACCATGAATATCGCAGTCTTAAGACCTTCGTATGTTATCGTCAGCTTCCATATCTGAATAAGTGTCTCTCCTGGTGTTAAAAACAGATTAAACACCGCACTGATTATAATCAGGATTACTATTGACTTTAATCCTCTTACCATGAACTTAAATGGTATTTTTGATATTGCTATAACAACTGCAAGCGCTACAGTTATAAATGCATATATCCATATATTCATACCTAAAAATAACGAAATTATAAAGACTAATGTACCCATAAGTTTAACTCTTGGGTCAAGTCTGTGTATAACTGATTCAGTCTGATAATATTGTCCTATTGTTATATCTTTAATCATATCTTTCCAATCCTGTGCTAACAGCACATTTTCTACATTTCACTCCTATAATCTGATACAGAATAACATTTTATTATGTAAGTATCAAAAGCATAAAATCTCGTTTCTGCTTGCAGAAAATACTTTTTACTTAAGACACACTAGACACTAAAACGTAA
>DJDY01000129.1:10365-10568 GCA_002435585.1 Lachnospira sp. UBA5912 | reverse complement strand
AAACGTAATAAAATTCTTTATATCAATGTATAAACCTACAGGTTATGATTGTATATTATTATACTTCAGAAACATTATTTAATATTAAAATGCTTCAATATGCTATCTCTTGCCTCTGCTATTGTAATGGCATCCGGATTAACGTTAACACCAGCCTTAACAAGGTCATTCATAATATAAGTTACCTGCGGTGCTGCAAGACC
>DJDY01000129.1:9895-10233 GCA_002435585.1 Lachnospira sp. UBA5912 | reverse complement strand
TATCTTGCAACATCTTCCATACTATGCGACACAAGAATAACTGTTATACCTGTTTCATCCCTTAACTTCTTAACACAATCAAGAATATCATCCCTGCCTTTAGGGTCAAGTCCGGCTGTTGGTTCATCCAGTATAAGAACTTCCGGTTTCATAGCAAGAACTCCTGCTATAGCCACTCTTCTTTTCTGTCCACCTGACAGGTCAAATGGAGACTGATAATACAGGTTTTCATCAAGTCCTACCTGTCGTAAACTTTCAAATGCCCTTAACTCATACTCTTGTCTTGAAAGTCCAAGATTCTTAGGTCCAAAACATACATCTTTAAATATATCTGTTTC
>DJDY01000129.1:6745-9858 GCA_002435585.1 Lachnospira sp. UBA5912 | reverse complement strand
TCAAAAAGCTGATGTTCCGGATACTGAAAAACAAGTCCTACGTTTCTTCTTAACTCCTTCATATCATATCCAGACTCATATATATCTTTTCCATTATAATATATGTGACCGGATGTAGCTTTTAAAAGTCCATTAAGATGCTGTATAAACGTTGATTTTCCCGAACCTGTGTGTCCTATAAGACCTATGAACTCGCCATCCTCTATAGCACACGAAACATTATCCAGAGCTTTTCTTTCAAAGCCTGTACCCGCTTCATATACATAGCTAATCTTATCAACTATTATTGACATTCCATTTCCTCGTTTCTGTGTGTATGCCATATTTATATGGTCACGCCACCTGAATTTACTATCTAATTTATAAAATTATACTAATTGATTTTAATTACATTAAATTTTTCAATTAGTTTCTCCAATCTGAATTATTTAAATCTTCAGATTAATTTTTTCTCTTAATATATTTAAATTTAATGACTAATTTTTACTGTTTTAAATACATTTAAGTTTACCAACAATAATCTTTATATTACATCTCATCAGATATTTCATCTTATATCTGCTTTTGATAAATCAAGTCTTTTTATCTCTTCAACCAGTTCTTCGTTTCTTATAATACCATCCTTAACAGGAAGCCCTGCCTTCTTTAATTCATAAGCAAGCTCTGTTACCTGTGGAACGTCAAGTCTTAACTTTTTTAATCTTTCTACTTGTGAAAAAACCTGTCTTGGTGTTCCTTCCATAACGACTTTTCCTTTGTCCATAACAAATACATGGTCTGCATCTATGACTTCTTCCATGTAATGCGTTATAAGAATAATTGTTACACCTTCTTTTTTATTAAGCTCATGTAATACCTTTATAACCTCTTTACGACCAAGTGGATCAAGCATTGCAGTTGGTTCATCAAGTACTATACATTTAGGCTTCATGGCAACTATACCAGCTATAGCTACTCTCTGCTTCTGACCACCTGATAGCTTGTTAGGTGATGCATTTCTGAACTTGTACATTCCTACCGCTTTCAGACTTTTTTCCACTCTTTCCCAGATTTCTTCTGTTGGAACACCTATATTTTCAGGTCCGAATCCAACCTCTTCGTCAACAAGTGTACCTACTATCTGATTATCCGGATTCTGGAATACCATTCCTGCTGTCTGTCTTACCTTTAATGTATTATCAGCATCCTTTGTATCCATTCCATCAACATATACAGTACCCTCTGTTGGCATAACCAGCGCATTAAGATGCTTCGCAAATGTTGATTTACCAGAACCATTATGTCCTAATACTGCCACAAAGTCACCTGCTTTAATATCTATATTAACGTTATCTACAGCTGTTGTAATGCCTTCAACGTTTCCTTCTTCATCACGTCTTATATATTCAAATGTTAAGTTTTTAGCTTCTACTATTCCCACTATTTTCTCCAATTCCAGGCATATATGTAAAACACATATGTACAATCTCTTAACAATAATTCTGTTTGTGTATATAAAATAATTTGATTAATTTATTTACACAATTTTTAGTTATATAATAACTAAATTATTAGCCTAATTACTAACTAGATTATTAACTTAATTAAAATACTATACTTTTACGTTTTTTACAACATTTTTATACAAATGACAAATAATAATTTATATAACAAAACAGCGGATAAGAATCACTTCTTATCCGCCTTAAAAAGCACTTAATTAAACTAATTCAAGAAGTACTTCCATTGCTGCATCGCCTTTTCTTAAACCAATCTTAACGATTCTTGTATAACCACCCTTACGGTCAGCATACTTTGGTGCGATTTCGTCAAATAACTTGTTTGTAAGGTCTACAGTCTTTGTGTTCTTCTTCTTTCCAGCAGCATCTGCAGGAACTTCTGTTACTTTGTAAAGAACCTTATCCATCTGCTTTCTAGCATGAAGCTTTGAAGGAAGATCTTTCTTGATTTCCTTTTCTACTGTCTCATATACAGTAACCTTCTTGCCATCAACAACTTCCTTAACTCTCTTGCCTTCAGCATCCTTCTTTGCAACCTTAGCAGATACTGTAACTGTTTCGTAGTTGTCCTTTTCCTTAACTGCAAGTGTAATAAGCTTTTCTGCCTGCTTACGAACTTCCTTAGCTCTTGCTTCTGTTGTAACAATCTTACCATTCTCGATTAAAGCTGTTACCTGGCTTCTTAATAAAGCCTTTCTCTGGCTTGATGTTCTACCAAGCTTTCTATACTTTGCCATTGATTTAACCTCCATTTGTAACGTTTATACATGCGCATATGGTCTTATTGTATAAATGTTTTTTCTACAAATTCTAATATTACGCTTTAATTGTTTCTATATATTAATCTTCGCTAGATCTAAGATGAAGATTTAACTGCTTAAGCTTTAAAAGAACCTCATCTAATGACTTCTTACCAAGATTTCTAACCTTTATCATATCATCTGGTGTCTTGTTGCAAAGTTCCTCAACTGTGTTGATACCTGCTCTTCTAAGACAGTTAGATGAACGAACTGATAATTCAAGGTCTTCAATGCTCATTGAAAGAGCCTTTGTTGACTCATCAACTGGCTGTTCTGCCATAATCTCTGCATTAGCAGCATTCTCTGAAAGATTGATGAATCCCTTAAGATGTTCACTAAGAACCTTAGCTGCAAGACTTAAAGCCTCATCTGGAGCTGTTGTTCCATTAGTGAATATATCAAGTGTAAGTTTGTCAAAATCTGTATCCTGACCAACTCGTGTATTCTGAACAGCCATATTTACTCTTTCTACTGGTGTGTAGATAGAATCTATAGCGATAACGCCAACTGGCTGGTCTTCCTTCTTATTCTTTTCTGAACTTACATAACCACGTCCGTTAGTGATTGTGAGTTCCATAACTAACTTGCTATCAGCATTGTTAAGATGTGCGATAACAAGATCTGGGTTAATAATTTCTATATCAGGATCTACCTGAATATCAGATGCTCTTACTACACCCTCGCCCACGAAATCGATATGTGCTTCCTTAGGCTCAACGGAATTACCATTGTTCTTGATTGATAACTGCTTGATGTTCATCACTATCTCAGTAACATCTTCCTTAACACCAGGAATTGAGCTGAATTCATGAAG
>DJDY01000129.1:0-6629 GCA_002435585.1 Lachnospira sp. UBA5912 | reverse complement strand
AAAGAATTACCAAGAGTAAGTCCATAACCTCTTTCGAGAGGTTCAACGACAAATCTTCCATACTTTCCATCTTCTGACTGTTCAGTCATCTCAATCTTTGGCATCTTGAAATTAAAATCTGCATCAACCATGTATAGCCCCTCCTTTTATGGGTTTTAATAAGTTTATTCCTTCTATCCATAAGACAACAGAACGCATATTTACTGCATTCTGTTGTCTTATAAAAACGTCTATGTTTACATACAACCCGTAAACTACAACGTCTAAAATTCTCATTAATGGATTACTTAGAATATAACTCGACGATAAGCATCTCGTTTACAGGAACATCAATTGCTTCTCTTGTTGGTAAAGACTTAACTGTACCCTTAAGAGCTTCCTTGTCTGACTCTAACCACTCTGGAACTAATCTTCCGTTAGTAGCTTCAAGTATTTCCTTATATCTTGCACAAGACTTAGATTTTTCTCTGATTTCAATAACATCTCCAGCCTTAACTAAGTATGAAGGAATGTTTACG
The DNA here is from genome assembly GCA_002435585.1 of Lachnospira sp. UBA5912. Taxonomy (GTDB): domain Bacteria; phylum Bacillota; class Clostridia; order Lachnospirales; family Lachnospiraceae; genus Lachnospira. The sequence goes on along the minus strand of DJDY01000129.1, from coordinate 6,111 downwards.
CGCTTGCCATTAACAAGTACGTGCTTGTGATCTACGATCTGTCTTGCTTCTTTTCTTGTTCTTGCAAAACCTAATCTGAATATAACGTTATCAAGTCTGAGCTCAAGAGTAACCATAAGGTTTTCACCAGTCATACCCTTCTGCTTCTCAGCCTTCTTATAGTAATTAAGGAAAGGCTTCTCTAATACGCCGTAGATAAACTTAGCCTTCTGCTTTTCGCGAAGCTGCATACCATACTCGCTAATCTTTCTACCAGCATTCTTAGCCTTTCTGTTAGACTTTTTATCTATTCCTAAATATAAAGGATCTAAATCAAGAGATCTGCATCTCTTGAGCACAGGTGTTCTATTAACTGCCATTGTAATCTTACCTCCCTAAATTAAACTCTTCTACGCTTTGGTGGACGACAACCGTTATGTGGAACTGGTGTAACATCCTTAATACTTGTAACTTCGAGACCACAAGCTGAAAGGGCACGAATAGCTGCCTCTCTACCTGAACCTGGTCCCTTAACCATAACGTCTACAGACTTTAATCCGTGAATCAAAGCAGCCTTTGTAGCTGTCTCAGCTGCCATCTGTGCTGCATATGGAGTAGACTTCTTAGATCCTCTGAATCCGAGTCCACCTGCAGATGCCCATGATAAAGCATTACCTTCTGCATCTGTTAAAGTAACTATTGTATTATTGAAAGATGACTGAATATGTGCCTGTCCTCTTTCAACGTTCTTCTTAACACGCTTCTTTGTCACTTTTTTTGTAACTTTCTGAGCCATGATAAATAACCTCCTGTGAGTTTAACAATTATTTCTTCTTATTTGCTACTGTCTTCTTAGGTCCCTTGCAAGTTCTTGCATTAGTCTTAGTCTTCTGACCTCTTACTGGAAGACCCTTTCTATGACGGATTCCTCTGTAGCATCCGATTTCCTTTAATCTCTTGATGTTCATGGCAACTTCTCTTCTTAAGTCACCCTCTACTAAATGCTCTGGATCAGCATCTATAACCTTAGCGATCTTAGCAACTTCTTCATCTGTTAAGTCCTTAACACGTGTATCTGGGTTAACTCCAGCCTCTGCAAGGATCTTAGTTGCTCTAACTCGTCCAATACCATAAACATAAGTAAGTCCGATTTCGATACGTTTTTCTCTTGGTAAGTCTACACCTGAAATACGAGCCATGTGTTCTTTAACCTCCGTTAATCAAATATATATGTTATTAATCAATTCTGTGTAGCGGTATACATACGCAGCCCGTCAGTTTCCTGCCGTCTGAAATGTGTGCGTTGCCATAACTGCTACGATTATTTATAAAATAGCAATGACCACCTTACAACTTAGCCGGGTGATTCATCACTGCAGCCGCAAAACTACATAATTTGTCCGTTATAGTGAGTAACAGTACAAACTTACAACATGTTATGACATCAACTAGTGATATTGATACCATAACGCACAAACATGAGAAGTATTCCTACTTCTCTCCAAAAGGATTAACCCTGTCTCTGCTTGTGCTTAGGGTTTTCACATATAATCATGATTCTACCCTTTCTCTTAATGACTTTGCATTTTTCACAAATTGGTTTAACTGATGATCTAACCTTCACTGCAAAAGCCTCCTTTCAGACAAGTTCGTTAGCTATTATATCATAGCCATATTTTTAAATGCAAGAAAAACTTTCAAATTTCTCTAAAAAATATTGCACAAATTTTGCTTATATTTTTAGATACTTTTTGAAAGATTTTACTTTAGATGTTAAGAACTATACTACCCACATTCAAATATGCTGCAGGCATTCCATATAGCTTTTATTACTTATCTCTCCAGATGATTCTTCCCTTAGTAAGGTCATATGGAGAAAGCTCTATTGTTACCTTATCGCCTGGAAGAATTCTGATAAAGTTCATTCTTAACTTTCCACTGATAGTTGCAAGTATCTGATGTCCATTCTCAAGTTCTACCTTAAAGAATGCATTTGGTAACTTCTCAACAACTTTTCCTTCGATTTCTATAACGTCTGCCTTTGACATTGATTGCCTCCTCAATTTAATCTCTAACTTAATCTTTGATTTTCTTTGTTATAATTTTTTATAGCATACTTAATATCTTCATTAGTTAATGCTATATTATTATTAATCTTGCCTGTTATTGTATCGTCAGTTCTTTTGATTAACTGAACATGTTTTATTTTTTTCTTTTTAGGATTATCAACTTTTTTAAGTTTTCCATCCACAAGATATACATACTCATCATCTGCATCAACAATAATATATACATTATTGTGATCATGTCCTGCCAGTGATGTGGCAAAATATCCTATATTATTATTCAATCCGTTTCCTCCATATACCAGTATTGGGTAATTATTGCTGTCTTTATACATTGTCATGAGATTATATCTGATAACAAATAATCATAATACGCAGCTATCCTACTCGACCAGTGATAATATCTCTGGTCCGTCTTTAGTTACCAAAACCGTGTTTTCATAGTGTGCTGACAACGAATTGTCTATAGTTGATGCAGTCCAGCCATCATCCATCCACTTTACCTTATAATCGCCCGCTGAGACCATAGGTTCTATGGCGAGTGTCATACCCTCATATAACTTCATACCCCTTCTTGGCTGTCTGAAGTTAGGGATTTCAGGTTCTTCGTGAAGTTCTGTTCCGATACCATGACCTACAAGTTCCCTTATAACACCATATCCAAATGACTCATTATAATCTGCAATTGCATTGGAGATTTCATACAAGTGACAACCTTCCTTGGCAAACTTTATTCCCTCGAAGAAACTCTGCCTTGTCACTTCAATCAGTTTAGCTGCTTCTTTACTTATATTGCCTACACCATAAGTTCTTGCAGCATCTGAATGATACCCCTTATATATAACACCAGCATCAAGACTTACTATATCCCCATCTTTAAGTACTCTTGCCCTTGATGGAATACCATGTACAATCTCTTCATTAACTGATACACATATAGAGGCTGGATATCCCTGATATCCATAAAATGATGGTATACATCCGTAGCTTTTTATCATTTCATCGCCGATTTTATTAATGTGATATGTTGTCACACCAGGCTTGCACTCTTTTTCAAGTTCATTAAGAACTGTTCCAAGAATCTTACCTGCTTCTCTCATTAATTCTATTTCGTGCTTTGACTTAACTGTTACAGACATAACCAGCCTACTTTCCTAAAACATTAACAATTGCATTAAATACATCATCCATTGACTGTGTGCCATCAACTTCGGCTAATACACCCTTCTTTGAATAGTAGTCAATTAATGGCTGTGTCTGTTCATGATATACAGATAATCTGTTTTTAACAGTTTCTGGCTTATCATCATCTCTTAATATAAGCTTTTCTCCGCATGTGTCACATACACCTTCAACCTTAGGTGGATTGAACTGGATATGATAAGTTGCACCACAACCTACACATGCTCTTCTTCCAGACATTCTATTGATGATATTCTCATCTGGAACTTCTACATTAATAGCGAAATCAACAGCTTCATTATTAGCAGCGAGTGCCTTATCAAGCGCTTCTGCCTGAGGAATTGTTCTTGGGAAACCATCTAATACATAACCATTAGCACAGTCAGCTTCCTTGAATCTGTCCATGATAAGGTCAACAACTAATTCATCTGGTACAAGCTCTCCCTTATCCATATATGTCTTAGCCTTCTTACCAAGTTCTGTATTATTCTTAATATTAGCTCTGAAAATATCTCCTGTTGAAATGTGAGGAATTGAATACTTTTCAGCTATTTTCTTTGCCTGTGTTCCCTTGCCAGCTCCTGGAGCTCCTAACATAATAATCTTCATATGTCTACCTCATTAACTTTCATTTGCTTTTTATACACAAATGACTCGCCCAACATTACTGTCAGGCAAGTCCTCTAAATACTAATAAGCTTATTCGCTTAAGAATCCCTTATAATAACGATTAACCATCTGTGATTCAATCTGCTTTAATGTTTCAAGTACTACACCAACGATGATGATAACGGATGTACCACCGAATGAAACGCTTGCATTAAAGAATCCTGTGCACATAATTGGTATTAATGCAATGATGAGTAATCCAACTGCACCGACAAATACGATGTAGTTAAGTATATTATTAAGATAATCACTGGTTGACTTACCAGGTGTTATACCTGGAATAACTCCGCCAGCTTTCTTAAGATTATCAGCAACCTCAATCGGATTAAATGTGATTGATGTGTAGAAGTAGGCAAATATTATAAGTAATACTATGTATAATATTAAACCTAACGAATACTTAGGTGCTGATACCCTGCACCAGTATGAAGAGCTTAAATATCTTGTCCATTCATATGACTTTCCGAATAACTGTGCAATAATTACAGGAAACTGCATAAGTGATGATGCGAAGATAACTGGCATAACACCTGCAGTATTAACCTTTAAAGGAATATTAGTAGACTGTCCGCCGAAAGACTTTCTACCACTAACCTTCTGTGAATATTGAACAGGAATTCTTCTCTCTCCATCCTGTAAGAAGCATACTAAAACAACCATTACTACAAGAATTGCAATAATAATTGCAGCTGCTAATACACCCTTTGCAATAGTTCTAGGTGCAACAAATGTGCTATACAATGTAGCAAAATCGCTTGGCATACCAGAAATGATATTAATTAAAAGAACGATTGAAATACCGTTTCCAACACCATTCTCAGTAATTCTTTCACCAAGCCACATAAGCATTGCAGAACCTGCTGTAAGTGCTGCAACTACTACTATAATACTTACAACATAATGTAATGTACTAAAGCCCTGGTATCCCTTGATAAGACCAGATCTACCAAAGCCAACAGCCATTGCTATACTCTCAATAAGAGCAAGACCTATTGTTACGTATCTAGTAATCGCTGCAATCTTCTTTCTACCATCTTCGCCCTCTTTCTGCATTTCCTCTAACTTAGGAATAGCAATTGCAAGGAGCTGCATGATGATAGATGAAGTAATATATGGCGTTATGCTTAACGCAAAGAGGGACATTCTTTCGAATGAACCTCCTGTAAATGCGCTAAGATAGCTCAAATCACCAGTATTAATTCCACTAAGTAAGCTACTGAAATACTCTGTATCTACTCCTGGAATAGGAAGTAAACTTCCCACTCTGACAATAACAAGAATCATAAGAGTATATAAGATCTTTTTTCTTATGTCTTTGTTTTTAAAAGCGCCTACAAGTGTCTTTAACATATTAGATCACCTCGCAAGAACCACCAAGAGCTTCGATCTTTTCCTGTGCTGAAGCACTAAATGCGTTAGCCTTAACGTTGAGTTTCTTTGTGAGTTCGCCATTACCAAGAATCTTGATACCATCCTTAGGATTCTTAACGATGCCTGATTCTATTAATGTATCAACTGTAACTTCAGCGCCATTGTCGAATCTCTCTAATGTGCTGATATTGATAGCAACGAATTCTCTACGGTTTCTGTTTGTGAAACCTCTCTTAGGAATTCTTCTATATAATGGCATCTGACCACCTTCAAAACCTGGTCTTGGTGCTCCTGAACGAGCCTTCTGTCCCTTATGACCTTTACCAGCTGTCTTGCCATTTCCTGAACCATGTCCACGGCCTCTTCTGAAATTATCGCTCATTACTGAACCCTCTGCTGGGCTTAAATTAGATAAATCCATTATTGCACCTCCTTATCTGATTTATTTAATTAGATTTCTTCTACCTTTAACATATAACCAATCTGCTGAATCTGTCCTCTTGTAGCAGCATTATCTGGAAGTTCAACTGTCTTATGCATCTTTGTAAGACCCATAGCTTCAACAGTTCTTCTATGCTTAGGAACAGCACTGATTGGAGACTTAACTAAAGTTATTCTTAACTTCTTATCAGCCATTTTAACCTCCATCTGTCGATTAACGACTATATCAATGTTTATTTGTTAATTAGCCAAGGATCTCGCTAACAGACTTTCCACGAAGTCTTGCAACTTCTTCTGGAGTCTTCATAGACTTAAGACCTTCGATTGTTGCTAATACAGCATTCTGCTTGTTGTTAGAACCAAGTGACTTTGTACGGATGTTCTTAATACCTGCAAGTTCAAG
>DJDY01000136.1 GCA_002435585.1 Lachnospira sp. UBA5912 | reverse complement strand
AGCTGTTTCTGTCCCTGTGATACATTACTTGCATCTTCATTAAGCTCCATGTTATATCCACCTGGAAGTGTCTCTATAAAGTGATGTGCATGTGCTGCTTTGGCTGCTGCAATAACCTCTTCATCCGTAGCATCAAGCTTACCATATCTTATATTCTCCATAATGGTATCTTTATAAAGCCATGTATCCTGAAGTACCATACCAAAAGCATCTCTTAACTCACGTCTGTTGAAATCCTTTATGTTATGGCCATCTATTCGTATCTCACCAGAATTCACATCATAAAATCTCATAAGCAGCTTAACCATAGTTGTCTTACCTGCTCCAGTAGGTCCTACTATTGCTACCTTCTGTCCTGGTTCAACCTTAGCACAAAAATCCTTGATAATAATCTGGTCTTCCTTGTAACCGAATCTTACATGATCGAATTCCACTTCACCCTTGATATTATCTGTTGAAACTGGATTCTTAACTATCTGGTCTTCCTCTTCTTCATCAAGGAATTCAAATACTCTCTCAGAAGCTGCTGCCATAGACTGTACCTGGTTGATAACCTGTGCAATCTGTGTTATTGGCTGTGTGAAGTTCTTTACATACTGTATAAATGCCTGTATATCACCGATTGTTATAACACCATTGATAGCAAGCATACCACCCGAAAGTGCAACACCTGCATATCCAAGGTTTCCCACAAATGCCATGATAGGCTGCATCATTCCTGAGAAGAATTGTGACTTCCATGCTGATGAGTACAATACTTTATTTGTTTTATCAAACTCATCAACCATGTCCTTTTCTTTGTTGAATGACTTAACAACCATGTGTCCGCCATAAGTTTCTTCTATCTGTCCATTGATGTGACCTAAGTACTCCTGCTGTGTCTTAAAGTAATTCTGTGACTTCTTAACAACAAATGCCACAAGTGAAACAGATATTGGTAGTATAACAACAGCAATAATAGTCATAAGTGGTGATATACTTAACATCATTATAAGAACACCAATCATAGTTGCTGTTGATGTAATAATAGTAGTTATACTCTGGTTAAGTCCCATACCAAGTGTATCAACATCGTTAGTTATTCTTGAAAGGACTTCACCATATGTTCTGCTCTCGAAATACTTCATCGGCATGCGGTTGATTTTCTCAGATATCTCCTTACGAAGTCTGTAACATACCTTCTGTGAAATACCTGTCATAATCCAACCCTGGATAAAGTTAAATATCGCACTGCATGCATATAAGCCAAGTACAATTAAGAGTATCTTTCCTATATATGAAAAATCAATTCCACCTGTACCTGATATTTTTCTCATAAGTCCATCTGAAAGACCTGTTGTTGCCTTACCAAGTACCTTTGGACCTATTACATTAAATACTGTTGAAGCTGCTGCCATAATCATAACTATGAATATAGCTATCTTATATCTTCCAATATATTTTATGAGCTTACTTATAGAACCTTTGAAATCTTTGGCCTTCTCTGCTGGCATCATTCCCCTGCCTGGGCCACGACGTCTTGGAGGCTGCTTATATGAATTGTTCTCTGCCATAATTATGCTTCCTCCTTTCCGTCTGATATATTGTGTGTATAATTCTCAAGTTCCTTAGCTGATAACTGTGACTTGGCAATCTGCTGATATACTTCACAGTTCTTCATAAGCTCCTCATGAGTACCTTTACCAACTATCTTTCCTTCATCCATGACAAGTATCTGCTCTGCATGAAGTATAGTACTTATTCTCTGTGCCACAATTATAACTGTACTGTCAGTAACCTTTGATGCAAGTGCCTTTCTTAATGCTGCATCTGTCTTTAAATCCAGTGCTGAAAAACTATCATCAAATATAAATACCTTAGGATTCTTAGCTATAGCTCTTGCTATAGATAATCTCTGCTTCTGTCCACCTGAAACATTAGTACCACCTTGTGCTATAGGTGCTTCATACTTTCCAGACTTTTCTTCTATAAATTCAGAAGCCTGTGCTATATCTGCTGCTTCCTTTACAGTTTCCATAGATGCATCATCTGCACCAAACTTAATATTAGACTCGATGGTTCCTGAGAAAAGTACACCCTTCTGAGGTACATATCCAAGTTCATCCCTTAACTCCAGCATAGATATGTTTCTTATATCTTCGCCATCAAGTGTTATAGAACCATCTGTCACGTCATATAGCCTTGGAATGAGGTTAACAAGTGTTGACTTGCCACATCCCGTACTTCCTATAATAGCTGTAGTCTTACCAGGTTCTGCCACGAAATCTATATCCTCAAGTGCATTTTCAGTTGCACCAGGATACTTGAAGTTAACATGGTTAAATGAAAGTAATCCCTTGTGTTCCTTAAGGCTCTTAGGATTCTCACAGTCTCTTATAGAAGACTTTGTATTAATAACCTCATCTATACGGTCAGCTGCAACTATAGCTCTTGGAAGCATAATTGACATCATAGTAAGCATAAGGAATGACATAACTATCTGCATAGCATATGTAATAAATGCTGTCATTGAACCAACCTGCATAACACCACTGTCAATTCTATGAGCAGCAACCCATACTATTCCAACAGAAAGGCAGTTCATGATAAGCATCATAACCGGCATCATAAATGTCATGACCCTGTTAGTAAACAGCATTGTTTTAGTAAGCTCTTTATTAGCCTTATCAAATCTTTCTTCTTCCTTCTTCTCTCTTCCAAATGCTCTTATAACTGATAAACCTGTAAGTATTTCTCTTGATACAAGGTTTACATTATCAACGAGCTTCTGCATCTGCTTAAACTTAGGCATGGCAACTGACATAAGAAGAAGTACAAAACCAATTATGACAATAACCGCAAGTGCTATTACCCATTCCATGCCGGCACCTGTAGACATCACCTTTATGATTCCACCGATACCAAGTATAGGTGCATAAAGCACCATTCTTAATGTAAGTACACATACCATCTGTATCTGCTGTACATCATTAGTTGTACGTGTGATAAGTGAAGCTGTAGAGAACTTATCAAGCTCTGCGTTAGAGAAGCCCATAACATTCTTATATACCTGACCTCTTAAATCACGGCCTACACCTGCACCAACACGTGATGCAAAGAATGCAACCAATACTGTACACAAAGCTATAAGAAGTGCCATTCCCACCATCTTGGCTCCTGAAATCCAGAGATAACGTGTCTGGATAGCCTTCATATCCATACCAGCTTTAGCATCCATAGACTTGGCATATGCTCTGCCCATAGATGATACAAGTGATGAACCCATAGTATCAAATGTTGATTTAAAGCTATCTCTCATAGATACAAGCGAATCTTTAGACATCTTTCCACTATCATACATGGCTTTGAATACCTGTCTCATATCAACGCATTCTGTTGGCACCATATTACCATCAGCATCTTCGATATCCTTGTAGAATGGCTCCAGTTCAACACCCATCTTCTTTCCAAGCTCTGAAACTGGCACATTGGCAAGTGTCTCAACATCAACTCCCATCTGTGCAGCCATCTGCTCTTTAAACTGTTCTGACGTTACAGAAGACATCTGATTATTAATGATAAGTGCCATAGCTAATGTATCGTCATATTCATCCAGCTTCTTGTCACTTTTCTCAGAAAGAATATATAAATCACCATCCTGCTCATAACAGCTTTCCCATATACTGATTTCATCATCTGTCATAAACATTTTGGCAATCTCGTATTCATCCTTAGTTATCTTTTCTGGAATACTATGTCCTATACCGCCATTCTGGATACCAATATCAATAATATTCGATGTATACTGTGGTAATGCAAGATCTCCATTAGCCTGTAGTATAAGCAACACCAGTATTATAATAACTGACTTCCAGTATGGAGCAATACTTTTTAATATTCTGCTCATAACCGTTCCTTTCTTTCCTTAAGCTCTCTTTTAAATTTTCTTTTCATAAACCATGTTTATCAAACTCTGTTTACTAAAGCTTACACTTTAAACTCCGTTAGTTAAATCATGTTTACCATCAATAATATACGAGTAAAAAGTCAGAATATATCTCTACTAAGGGATGTGTATTCTGACTTACTTTATATATAACCCGTATCTGATATTTTAAAATGATATCATTATTGAGAAAATATGTAAATTAAGGAAATAAAAATCATTTATTAAGTCTTTATAAAATTGTATACAATTTAAAGCAATATATAACTTGTATACGATATTCCGATATGTTATTATACGAAACGAGCGTTATTCATATGAAAATGCATCAGAATTAAGTTTATTAGTTTATTATTACCATTTATAATTTTGATACCTTATATTTATTATAAGACTTAATGATGCGCGACCTGCACTGGCGTGTAAACATTGTATATATTGAATCCGGGTATCTATATAATATTTATGATTTGATTTTAATTATCCTGTGAATTTAGAATTTTCTGATTATTACTCAATTCATAATATATTCTTACATTCTGTTTGTTCTAAACATTTTTATGCATTTCCATGATATAAACGCTACTAATAATAATGTCTGAAAGACAGGCGGTTTGCCATTTTATCAGACGAAAAGGAGAATATTATGAGTAACATTGAAACAAACAACACAGCAGTGGCTAAGAAAACATTTACAACTAAGTATATGGTAGAACTTGCCGCTATGATAGCTATTATTATTATTATGGCTTTCACACCACTTGGTTATATCAAGCTTCCAGGTCTTACTATTACTTTCCTTACTATTCCGGTAGCTGTTGGTGCTATAATACTTGGACCAGTTGGCGGTCTTATATGTGGTCTTACTTTTGGTCTTACAAGTCTTTATCAGGCTGTAACTGGTGGTTCAGTATTTACATTTGCTTTATTTAACATTAACCCTGTGTTTACTATAATACTTACAGTTATACCAAGAACTCTTGAGGGTCTGCTCACAGGTCTTATCTTTAAGGCTCTGCACAACATTAAAAGTGTCCAGAAGATTTCTTATTATATAGCAAGTCTTTGCTGCCCTCTTCTTAACACATTACTCTTCATGAGTACACTTGTAGCACTTTTCTACAGAACTGACTTTATCCAGACTTATGTAACTAAGTTTGGTGTTGGCAACCCATTTACATTCGTTGTTGCTTTCGTTGGAACACAGGGTGCTATTGAAGCTGTTGTATGCTTCGTTGTAGCCAGTATACTTGCAAGAACATTATATGCAGTGCTTGTTAAGAATTCTTAACTACAAACACATGTCGTTTTATTATATAAAATGATGTGAGTGTCAAAAGTAAATTTTGCCACTCACTGATGTATCAGGATTGCTACATTGCTATGCAATTCACTAATAAACTAATAACAAGAAGAACAGCTTCTGATATATCTGAAGCTGTTCTTTATATAATATATGCAAACTTTTCAAGTTATCTATTTTTGTAGATTATCATAATTGATGTTTTTATCAGCTGGCCATGATTTACTAAGTGCTATATATGAAATCATAAAATTGGCAAACCAACCCACTGGTACAGCAAGCCATACAAATGTAATACCAAAACGAGGGGCACATATCAAAGCAACTGATAAACGTATAGCAAGATTTACCATATTAGCAATTAAAAACGGCCGCATAATCCCAAGTCCACGTAAAACTCCATCTGTCGCCATCTTAATACCCATAAAGATAAAAAAATAACCTAGCCATTTCATATAATCACCAGACACCTGATAGGCTATTGCAGTTCCATCTTTACCTAAAAATAACGATGAAATCTGTGTGTGCAGTGTTTCAATGACTATGAAAGCCAGAGCAGCAAAACATGCATCTAATATCAGTGCAGCATGATATCCCTTTCTTATCCGCCATGTTTTCTTCGCACCAAGATTCTGTGAAACATATGGTGAAACTGCATTACCAATAGATACAAATATTAGTGAAAATACATTCTCTACCCTCATTGTTGCCGCATAACCTGCTAGTGCCTGTGTACCAAAAGGATTTACAACTGCCTGTACTATCATCATACCGACTGACACTGTAGATTGCTGTAGAACCGAAGGAACTGCAAGCTGAAGCATAGAATGTAACTCATGACTGTCAAACCAGCTGAAACAACTCTTGTAACTTTTTGTTCATTTCTCACTATACCTGCCTGCTATATGTCTTTTCTTTGCGTTGATTATACCATAATTAACCAAGAATCCCAATTGGAATTCACTTCTCAAGCTCACGAGAAAGATTAACCATCTCAATAGCACCCTCTGCACACTCAAATCCCTTATTTCCAGCCTTAGTACCAGCACGTTCTATAGCCTGCTCTATGGTGTCTGTTGTAAGAACACCGAACATAACCGGAATATCTGAATTAAGTGATACACTTGCTATGCCCTTTGATACTTCTGCACACACATAATCATAATGGCTTGTTGCACCTCTTATAACTGCTCCAAGACATATAACAGCATCATACTTTCCACTCCTTGCCATCTTTGAAGCTATAAGTGGAATTTCAAATGCGCCTGGAACCCATGCAAGGTCGATATTATCTTCACTGACTCCATGTCTTACAAGACCATCGTGCGCACCGCCTATAAGCTTTGATACGATAAATTCATTAAACCTTGCTGCTACTATTCCTACTCTTGTTCCATTGTCTACTAATTTTCCTTCTAATACTCTCATTATTTTATTCTCCTTTTTGAATTTATATGTGTCTTATTTTTTCAATACATACACAATCTTCGGTGTTAGAGGATTGTGCGAATTGCGAAGCAATATGGCAATCCGAATACATCAATCAGATGATTCACAGCATATGACCCATCCTTATTTTCTTTGTCTTAAGATAGAAGCCATCATAAGGTGTTGTCTCCATCTTAATCGGAACTCTTTCACTTATCTGCATGCCAAAGTCTGAAAGCTGATACACTTTATCAGGATTATTGGTAAGAAGTCTTAATGTTTTAGCACCAAGGTCTTTTAGTATCTGTGCACCTATGTAATACTCTCTCATATCACCCGGAAATCCCAGTGCTATATTGGCATCAAGTGTATCCATACCTTCATCCTGGAGTGCATACGCCCTTAACTTATTTACAAGGCCTATGCCTCTTCCTTCCTGTCTCATATATAACAGCACCCCCCTGCCTTCTTTATTAATCTGTGTCATGGCAGAAGCAAGCTGCTGTCCGCAGTCACATTTGAGCGAACCAAATGCATCACCTGTAAGACACTCGGAATGCACACGACATAAAAGATTATCTCCATCACCTATATCACCTTTAACAAGTGCTACATGATGTTCACCATTCAGCTTATTGATATAACAGTGTGCCACAAATTCACCATACTTAGTTGGCATTTTTGTCACAGCCACACACTCAACAAGCTTTTCATTCTTTTTTCTGTACTCCTGAATAGCCTTTATTGTGATGAACTTAAGATTCCATTTTTTAGAAAGCTCTATAAGATCATCCTTTCTCATCATTGTTCCATCATCTTTCATGATTTCACAACATAATCCACACTCCTTTAAGCCTGCTATACGCATAAGGTCAACTGTTGCCTCTGTATGTCCGTTTCTTTCAAGAACTCCGTTTTTCTTTGCAACAAGCGGGAAGTTATGTCCCGGTCTTCTAAAGTCCTGTGGTCTTGCAGTATCACTAACAACACTTCTTGTTGTATACCCTCTCTCCTGTGCAGATATTCCGGTAGTTGTATCCACATGGTCTATTGACACTGTAAATGCCGTCTCATGATTATCTGTGTTTTCTGATACCATCTGTGGAAAGCACAGCTTTCTGCTTATTTCCTCGCTCATAGGCATACATATAAGACCTCTTCCGTATGTCGCCATAAAGTTGACATTTTCTGTTGTGGCATATTCTGCCGCACATATCAAATCGCCCTCATTCTCTCTGTCATCATCATCTGTAACTATGATAAGCTTTCCGTCTTTTAAGTCTTTAACTGCTTCTTCTACTGTATTAAATTCAAACATAAACTACTCCCTTCCAGGTGTTATACTTCCATGTTATTTCCAAGTTATCCAAAAATTTTAAATATTAATATACCAGTTTATATATGCTACCTCATATCCAGAATATAGAGAGTAGAAACGTATCAACATTGTATTAATTGACATTAAAACCCATTTTTCAATAGGAACTCCTTAGTTATTCCCATATCATTACAACTCCTACCAAATGACTGGTTATAAGTGCCGCTGCTGTTATTTGATGCAGCCTCGCTGCCGCCATACGGACATAACAGCTTCTCAACATATTTGGCAATTATATCTGTTTCAATATTAACAACGTCCGACAGTCTTTTATCACCAAGTATTGTCACCTCTCTTGTATGCGGTATTACCGACACCTCAAAGTACTTATCTGTCACAGTGGCAACCGTAAGGCTTATTCCATCTATCGTTATTGAACCTTTTTCCACAACATATCTTAATATACTGTCATCTGCATTTATTCTGTACCACACGGCATTATCATCTTTTCTTATATCTGTGACTGTTCCTGTGCCATCTATATGCCCTGATACCATGTGTCCGCCAAACCTTCCATCTGCACTCATTGCACGTTCAAGATTAACCCGCGAACCTGCTCGTATATTTTTCAGGGATGTTCTCCTTACCGTTTCGTGCATTACATCTGCACTGAACTGTCCTTTTCCTATCGCTGTCACCGTAAGACATATCCCATTCACGGCTATGCTGTCACCTATATCAGTCCCCTCTAATACCTTCGAGGCTTCTATGACAATCACCTGTGAAAATATCTGTTTTTTCACAGCTTTTATATGTCCGATTTCTTCAATAATTCCTGTAAACATTTTCTATTTCACCTTCTATCAGAATGTCATCTCCAAGCCTTATTACTGTATAATCTTTAAGTTTCACCGCATCATCAGGTGTATCCACTCCCATACCTGCAACTGGTGAAGGGGCATTCCTGCCGCCAAATATCTTAGGCGCTATATATGCCTGTATTCTTTTTGCCATACCACTATTTATTACACTCCAGTTAAGAGAGGCACCACCTTCACATATACAGCTGTCTATTCCTCTTGCACCAAGTATTCTCATAAGCTGTTCTATATCTATCTTTCCTCCTTCCAGCTCTATAATATTACAGCCTGCTTTTTCATATCTGCTTATGCGCTCTTTATCGTGACAACACGTTGCTATCCATACAGGTATCTGTTTTGCTGTCTTAACAAGATTGCTGTCATATGGCATCCTAAGCTTCGTATCACATACTATTCTTATCGGCTGATGCGGATTATCTATTGTTTTGCTCCGGCAGTTAAGCATTGGATTATCCATAAGAACTGTATTTATTCCAACCATAATGGCGGCATATCTATGCCTGTCCTTATGAACATTTTCCCTCGCGATATCACCAGTTATCCACTTTGACAGTCCCGTGTGTGTTGCTATCTTTCCATCTAGTGTCTGCGCATACTTAACTATGACATAGGGCATTTTTCCTTTAATATAGCTAAAGAATACATAATTCATATCAATACATTCTTTATTACACACAAGTTCATCATCAACCTGTATATTATGTTTTCTTAATATCTTTATTCCTTTTCCACTCACTAGTGGATTAGGGTCAAGGGAACCTATTACAACACGGCTTATTCCAGCCTTTATTATTGCCTCTGTACATGGCGGCTGCTTTCCATGATGACAACATGGTTCAAGTGTTACATATATCGTTGCTCCCTCTGCGCTTTCTGTACAGTTTTTTAAAGCTGTCGTTTCTGCGTGAAGTTCGCCATATTTCTTATGATAACCTTCGCCTATTACTTTCCCATCCTTTACGATAACTGCTCCAACCATCGGGTTAGGATTAGTCCAGCCAATTCCCTTTTTTGCAAGCTCTATGGCACGCCTCATATATTTTTCATCATCCGTTTTCCTGTATTCACACATATATATCACCTGCTTTCTTAATACACACTATGTTAAAAGTTAAAATGTATATACTGATAAAAATAATCCAATCCTTTCAAATAAAAATTGCACCAGAATATTCAATCAAACAGGAAATGTCCTGATAAAAGAATACTCTGATGCAATCTTTTACTAACTTATACTATTGAAAAAAAAATCCTGAGAACTTATCATTCCCAGGACATAAATCATAATCAATATTATAGCCAGCCGATAATTATGTATTAACCAGATATTAATTGTTACTTAACAGATAAACAACATCTCATTATATGCCACAATAATATATAGTAATAATATAAAACTATCATCATACTAATATTACTAATATAATATGCAGCAATAATTAACCATTAATAATTAATATATAATATCAAACTGTATCATATAACTTCTTTCATCCAGACTATACTG
>DJDY01000012.1:1304-12470 GCA_002435585.1 Lachnospira sp. UBA5912 | reverse complement strand
TCAGCTGGTCAATAAACTCTTTTTCAGGAGCTTCTTCTTTAAGCTTAACTTCATATGTAAGCTCATACATTGTACCCATATTAGTTGTCTTTACTCTGTTCATTGTATGTTCAGATGTATACTTGTCAAAAATATCATCAAACACTGTACTATAATTAAGATTCTCTGGTATTGTAATCTTAAGCTGCTTTTTGTCAGAATTGTTATCTCCAAAGCCAAATGTAGTTGCTCCTATAAGTACTACAAGCATAACAACTGAAAACAATGCTGCAAATGTTACATATCCAAGTCCGCAGGCAAGTCCTGCTGCCATTGTAAAGAATACTATTGATATGTCCCTGGCACTACCCGGTGCACTTCTGAATCTGACAAGTGCAAATGCACCAGCCATAGAAAATGCTCTTGCCACATTACTGCCAACAAGAAGGATAACTACTGCAACCACAGCAGGAAGCATTGCCAGACCTATTATAAAATTCTTCTGATATCCTTCCTTCTTACATATAAACATATACACTGCTGCTATAACAAATCCTATTATAAAGGCTGCACCTATTGCTACTGACGACTGCATAATACTAATCGAACCATCCGATGTTGATGTAAATATTGAATTAAACATATATATCACTCCTGTTTTATTATATTTTACCTATTATATACATACTCTGCCTATATACACACTGCTCCGGTTTCATTGTCTGTATACATGCCTGATGCCAGCTTATGCTGGTTTTTATATTTAATAACATTATTATATGGATAACCTTTCTTTTCTTTATCAGGTGATTCATAAAACATGTCACAAGCATCAAGCATCTCTGTATCCTTATCATATCCCTCAAGCACATATCTTTTATATTCAGTTCCATACTTTGAAAAAGAAACTGGATATATCTTTAGTTCAGAAAGACACCTTGTAAACCATATCGGGACTGCTCCATTTATCTTAATCTCCATAAGGTACAGATTCTGCGGAAGGAGCCTGTTTCCATAACTTCCACTCTCCAGTCTTACATTTCCTCTCCTTGTCGTAATATTAGTGTCAAATGTAACTCTGAAATCGCCATCATTCTTTTCAAAGAATGCATACCTGTCATACGAAAGATATACTTTCGGTTTTAGCTCATATATACTTCTAAAATAGTCTATCTCGCTTAAAACCTGCCTGTTAATGCATTCTGTTTCGCATGGCTCGATTCCCTGTTCCATATAACGATACGCATCCTCTAAAACAATAGATGTCCTACGTTTATTAACTATGCCATTGTATTTCTTCTTAATCTCAAGAAATACCTTATCTCCCATATCAGGTGTGCCATAGCTTCTCATTCTGAGCTTTTCTTTATACACAGGTCTTTCTATTGAGCTTCTTATAAGTCTGTTATCATCGGTATCATAATAAATATTACTTATACTGTAAAACTGTCCATTTTTATTATATTTATCCGGTTCCATATAGTTAGATATACGATTCAATAATCTTTTGAACGTAACCTCATCAAGCATATATTTTTTCTCGTATCTGTTAAATACTTCGATTGCCATACACAAAACCTCCAATTATTTCTGTATGTCCTGCATAACACCCTGCAAGCTGCTTCACAACGCGTTTTCCTGTGAACAATTGTATAATAATTGGAAATTGTGAACAAAGAATGTAAAAAATAAGTAAAAAGTGTGATATTACTGTATAATATGTACATCCATCTGATTAAATGGTATCTCTATTCCATTTTTATCGAATTCAGCCTTATAGTCTTCAAGAAGTGTAAACCTTGTATCCCAATAATCCTCTGTCTTAACCCATGCTCTTGTTTCAAGGGTAACACAGGATTCATCAAGACTTTTAACAATAACCTTTATCTCCTTGTCTTTTATTATTGCTGGATTAGCATTTATTATATCGTTAAGGAGTGTCTTTGCAAGCTTAAGGTCTGATGAATAACCTATAGACATCTCTATATCGAGTCTTCTGTAATCTTCTGCCCCGACATTTACTATGTTTGAATTCGATAATGAACCATTAGGCAGCATTACAACCTTATTATCTATTGTTGTAAGCTTGGTATACAACAACTCAATAGTTCTTACTGTTCCTTCATAATTACCTACTACAATATAATCTCCAACTTTGAATGGTTTGAATATGAGTATAAGTACTCCACCTGCAAAGTTAGACAGTGAACCCTGAAGTGACATACCTACAGCAAGTGCTGCGGAACCAAATACAGTTATTAAAGAGGTTGTCTGTATGCCAAGTTCGTCTATAACCATAAGTATAAGTACTGCATATAATGCAAACTTTATAATAGACATTGTAAAGTTGATAACTCCTACATCCAGACTTCCTTTGTCAAATATTTTCTTTAAAAGTTTAAGGCTTATGGCTATAACTTTCTTTCCTACAAACCATATGATTACCGCAAATATCAGCTTCCACAATCCAGTGAGTCCAATATGCGTAATCTGGTCGATTATTGTATTTATCTCTGTCATGTATACTCTTTCCCTTTCTCCTAACATTCATATTGTATATAATCTTTTAGTATGCTCTTAGTTCCATAAAAACTGCCGCATTTAATTCCTATATTGTATCAATCCTATTTATTCAGGTTTTAATTCCTGCAGCTTCTTACGCATTTCCTCATCAATCCTGATGCTTTCCTTTACTGCCTCTTTAGCTTTTTCTTCTGCTTCATCTCTGGCCTTTCTTGCATGCATCAGACTTTCTTTAGCAAGTTTTTCTGCATCTGCTGCTCTTTTAGCTTCCTCATCCGCTTTAATAGCAAGCTCTTTTGCCATCTCCGCTTTCTTTTCTGCTTCTTCCTTAGCTGCTTTTGCTTCATTTATTATCTTAATCTCACTGATTTCAACATCACTATAAGCTTCATACTTATATACAACCACTGATGATGGTGGAATACTTATGCTTAATTCGTACTTATCATTACCATCAGTTTCTATAGATGAACATACAATCTGTTTTTCATCATCTTCGCTTTCTTCTCCACGTTCAAAGCTGCTGCTGTCAAGCAGCAATCTGTATCTTCCTTTTTCTGGAACATGAAGAATATAACCTTCTCTCATTACAGGTGTAAAATTAACTGCTATCAGAAGTTTTTCCTTATCTTTACTGATTCTTTCATATGCAAGAACTGTTTCAGCCGCATTATAGTTATCTATCCAGTTAAAACCTTCTTGCTTATCATCAAGCTCATACAATGCTTTCTCTGACCGGTACATTCTGTTAAGCTGTGAAACATATATAAGCATCTTCTTATATTCATTTTCTGAGAATCTTTCCCATGCCTCTTTCAAACTCTCTTCTCCAGTCGTGAGTATGCCTGTATCATTTCCAAAGGATATGCATTTAGTTCCCGGGTATGTGTATATATAGCCAAGTGCCGCCCTTATATCTGCCAGTTTATTCTTCTGATTATTACCTGCAGCAAGCTCATATACTGACGAACCATCAAGCACATCGTAAGATAATGATGTCATGAAGCGTTCTTTGTAATGATAAAACATTTCATAAGTAAGCTTATTATACATACCTTTTCTAAACAACGGATCCTGTTTTATAAACTCCCTGAATTCCTCTGCCAATCCATCGTTAAGCTTATAATCAAATCCTAAAGAGTTATCGTTGACATATGTTACATCCGGCCATCTGCTTGTCTCATCTGCTATGCTTATGATATTTTTATCTTCAGCATGTATATATGCATTCATCTGTTTTATGAACTCTATTGCATCAAGATTTTCATTACCACCATACATATTAGGTGTCCATTCTCCCGGATTTTTTCCATAATCGAGATAAAGCATAGTTGCTGTGTCTGTAAGCCTTATTCCATCTATATGATATTCGTCAATCCACATTGAAAGATTAGATATAAGAAAACTCCTTACTTCACCCTTTTCATATGCAAATGTTGTAACATCCCTATATGGCTTCTTATCAAGTCCCGGCTTAAGATATCCATAACAGTTTCCACCATCAAAATTAACTATTCCACGTATGTCACTTCCAAAATATGCGCCATTCCATTCAAGTATAACGCCTATTCCAGCAGCGTGCATTTTACTTACAAATTCTTTAAAATCTTGTGCACTTCCATATCTTGTTGTTGGTACGAAATAACTTGCCGCTGCATAACTGTATCCCTTATGGCTAAATACGCTGCTATCACTCATAATCTGAACATGAGTATATTCTGTGCCTTTAACGTACTCGATAAGTTTATCTGCCATAGTAATATAACCAGCATCATTTCCAATAATGTCAGCAACATCTTTTAATCTTACTTCTAATATTGATATTGGTACATTATTCTTACTTATATGCTTTTTAACTGTACCATTCACATTTTTTTTCAAAACGTCAGCGGATGATGAAGCCTTTGACGTACCCAGTCTTTTTGCAACTGTTTCCATAGCCTCTGTTGTATTTTTTGTTACGACAGAATGTGAATCTGCATACTTTGAAGCCTCCATAGCATATGGGTCCGATTTTAACACTGTTTCCCTGCTATGGAACTTGATTTCATACATATATTCCGTTCCAGCTGTAAGTCCTGGTATAAAAAGTTCATATATCCCCTGCTCTGTTATTCTTTCCATCTGGTATATACGTCCATCCCAGTTATTAAAATCACCAACAACACTGACTCGTAACGCATATGGTGCCCATGTCCTGAAAAGAGTACCCTCAACGCCATCTTTATGGCATTCATGTCCACCAAAAAGCTGATATGCTTTATCTTCAGTACCTTCTGAAAATTTATTGAAAATAACAGCCGATTCGTCATATTCGCTTACTGAGTATGGATCCGTGCATGACTTTACAAGTCCCTGCTTATCTTCTATGTTAAGAACATATTTAACATTCTTTCTTAATGGAATAAGTGCTGCATAAAATCCGGCATCATCTACTTTTTCCATCTGTATTTTCTTTTTTCTTTCGCTTATGGATATACTTATCTGAACCGCATCTGGTCTGAACACCTGTACAAGAAAGCCTTCTTTAGTACGATGTCCACCAAGTATTCTTTTAGGATGGCTGCTTTCAGAATATACTATCTCTTCTATAGCAGGCCAGTCCATAAGCTTATATAACTTATTATCCATATGCATTTCCTTCCTTTTGGTAATCATGTGCACATTATATAATCTTTATACTGTGCATATATATAATAGTTATCTCTTTAAATATTTTCACCATATCTGAACTTATACACACTCACATATTAAGTTTCATCTTGCTTTTATTTATCATATCTGTCCATCCATTGTTTAAACAGGTATGTCCATGCATACACCTCAGGCTGATAATGCTTTCCACCCTTTGTAGCTGTTTCCTTAGTTCCAAGTCCCAGACCATGACAGCCATCTGGAAATACGTGATATTCAAACTTGACATTATTCTTCCTTAACGCTTCCACAAACAATAATGAATTCTCCAATGGAACAGAATTATCATCAAATGTATGCCATACAAAGCTTTCTGGTGTATCTTTAGATACCTTATTCTCTAATGATATATCGTCTATATATTTATCATAGTTTTCGCCAAGAAGCTTTACAAAAGACCCTCTATGTGCATTTTTGTCTGTCGTAATAACAGGATATCCCAATAAAAGCCCATCTGGTCTTACATACTCCTTATTGCAGCCAAGATATTCCCTTGCAAATGTTGCAATCATATCTGTGCTCCACATAGTTCCAAGACATGCTGCAAGATGTCCGCCAGCTGAGAAACCTGCAAGTATAATTCTATCTGGATTAACATCCCATTCCTTAGCATGGTCTCTTACCCACTTAACTGTATAAGCTGCCTCATATACCTGTGTTGGATACACATATGGTGCAAGACTATACCTTAACACTACAGCATTATACCCAAGATCAAGCATTTTAACAGCCATAGCCTCGCCTTCCCTTGGTGAATGATGATCATAGCCACCACCTGGGCATATTATAACAAGCGGTCTGTTAAACGGATCCTGGTAATCTGGATACATTTCCTTAATATACGTTGTTATAGTTGCCTTTTTATCCGGGGTTTTTAATCCAAGCTTCTCATATGGAAGTTCAATATCATACACTTTATGTAACATAATTCTCCTCATTTCTGCGCACGTTTTTCGCATAACGAGTTTGTGTCAAATGCGCGCAGGCACAAAACTCACGTGTAAAAAATTTATTTTGAACACTGTACTTATTCTTCAATCTTATGTATAAACAATCCACTTCTTAACTTTGGTTCAAACCATGTAGACTTTGGTGGCATAAGTCTTCCCGCATCAGCTACTGCAAAAAGCTCTGATATGGATGTTGGATACATGGAGAATGCAAGTACACAATCTTTTTCGCATCTTCTTTCAAGTTCCGAAAGTCCTCTTATTCCACCAACGAAATCTATTCTCTTATCAGTCTTAGGATCATGAATTCCAAGTATAGGTTCTAACAGATTATCCTGAAGTATGGCAACATCAAGTCCATCAACAGGATCATCTGATATTATATCCTTTTTAGCTGTGAGTTTATACCACTTTTTATCAAGATACATTCCAAACACTGATTTTTTGTCCGGTGAAACTCTTTTATCACTTTCCTCAATATCAAACTTTTCTGATACTGCTTTTTTGAATTCTTCAATACTATATCCATTAAGATCTTTTATAACCCTGTTATAAGGCATTATCATAAGCTCCTCATCTGGAAAAAGCACAGAAAGGAAATAATTAAATTCTTCATCACCTGTATAATCCGGATGTTCTGCTCTTCTCTTTAGTCCGACTTTAACAGCTGATGCAGCTCTGTGATGTCCATCAGCTATATATATATCATCTATTCCTGCAAATGCATTTTTAATATTATCAACAGACTTAGCATCAGCAATCTTATACACCTGATGTTTTATCCCATCTGGTGAAGTAAAGCTATATAACGGCTTTTTCTTCTTAGCATCTGCCACTTCTTTTCTTATGACATCATTAGCTCTGTAAGCTAAGAATATAGGTCCTGTCTGTGCAGAACATCTGTCAACATGGTTGATTCTGTCCTGTTCCTTATCAGCTCTTGTATTCTCATGCTTCTTTATAATATTATTCTGGTAATCATCGATGGATGCGCAGGCAACTATACCAGTCTGTACTCTTTTATCCATAGTAAGCTCATACACATAATATGCTTTATCCGTATCTGTAATAAATGTTCCATCAGCTATTCTTTCATCAAGAAGCTGTCTTGCCTTATCATATACCTTATCTGCATATGTATCCACTGATGCATCAAACTGTGTTTCTGCTCTGTCTATGGCAAGAAACGATAGTGGCTCACGTTTCACTTCCGCACACGCCTCTTCTCTGTTGTATACATCATAAGGGAGTGCTGCCACCCTGTCAGCCACCTTGCTGTTGGGTCTTATACATTTAAATGCTTTAATAGCTGCCATAACTTTGTCCATCCTTTCTTACTTTCATTTGTACTAAAGCCTAAATAAGAAAACTGTGAAAAAACATTTTTCTTTATTTTTAGTCATACCACAACATGCAAGTCCATAAAAGTTCCCACTTTTATGGACTTGCGGGAGTTTACACTATATGTGCTGTATGTAACAGCTCATGTGCCTTTTTAGACAAAGGTTCTCCAAAATAATCTTTATAGCACTGAAGTACCTCTGGATTCTCATGTGAAAATCTTAAATTATTCACCTTATCAAGTCCGTAAAGAACCTTGCATCTTTCTGACACCTTATTATAGTCATCCTTTATAGGCTGTCCACCGCCATTGATACAGCCTCCCGGACACGCCATCACTTCAACAAAATCATACTTAACCTTCCCCGATGCTATTGCCTCCATAAGTTTTCTTGCATTAGAAAGACTGCTTGCAACTGCAACCTTAAGTATGTTTCCATTGATAGTAAACTTAGCTTCTTTCCAGCCATCAAGGCCTCTTACACACTGGAATGCATCTGGTTCTGGATTAGTCTTGTTAACAAGATAATATGCACTTCTTAACGCAGCCTCCATAACACCGCCTGTAGCACCGAATATAACACCTGCACCGCTTCCCACACCAAGAGGATTATCAAACTCTTCTTCCTGAAGTTCGTCTGTTTTAATAAAGAAAGATTTGAGCATTCTTTCAACTTCCCTGGTCGTAAGAACGGCATCTACATCACCTTTGCCATCCCATGTAATCTCATCCTTCTTTGCAAGGCAAGGCATAAGTGATACACAGAATATCCTGTCAGGCTCAACACCAAGTTTTTCTGCATAATATGACTTGGTTACCGCTCCAAACATCTGCTGTGGTGACTTGGCAGTTGATAATCTGTCTGCATACTGTGGATATTCTTTCTTAATAAAATTCACCCAGCCTGGACAACATGATGTAAACATAGGTAGTCCTGATTCTTTAATCTCTGGTAATCTATGAAGCAGTTCGCTTCCTTCCTCCATAATGGTAAGGTCTGCTGAGAAAGTTGTATCAAATATATAATCGAATCCAACCTTTCTTAATGCTGACACAAGTCTTTTAGCTGTTGCGAATTCCTTGCTTAGTCCAAATCCCTCGCCCCACGCAGTTCTTACTGCTGGTGCTATCTGTACTACTGTTATGACATCTTCATTTTCAACGGCATCAAGAACGATACCAACATCATCTCTTTCCCTTAATGCACCTACAGGACAGTTGACAACGCACTGGCCGCACAGTGTGCACTTAGTTTCCTGTATAGTCTTATTCTTTGCCACATTTACAGTAGTTCTTGAACCTGTGTTAACAACATCCCATACATGCATCCCCTGGATATTATCACATATCTGTACACATCTCATGCACTTAATACACTTGTCATTAGCTCTTATAAGTGGAAAATTCTTATCCCACTTATTCTTTTCAAGTATTGAATCATATGGCATTTCTGATATGTTAAGTTCATTGGCAAGTGACTGTAGTGTACAGTTGCCGCTTCTTACGCATGAAGCGCACTCATAATCATGCTGTGAAAGTATAAGCTTGACATTAGTCTTTCTTGTTGTACGCACTTTTCTTGTATTTGTGCGTATAACCATGCCCTCCTGGACAACATTATTACATGCTGTTACACATCTGTCCTGACCTTCTACCTCAACCACACATACACGGCATGCGCCTATCTCATTCACTTCCTTAAGATAACACAGAGTAGGCACTTCAACCCCAACTTTACGTGCAGCTGCAAGGATAGTTGTTCCGTCTTCGACAGTTATATCTATTCCGTTTATTGTTGCATTTACCATTGTTCTTCTCTGCCTCCTCTAAATGCTCCGAATCCAAAGTGGTCACATCTTAAGCAGCGCCCAGCCTCCTGACACGCCTCTTCACAAGAAAAGCCATATTCAATCGGTTCAAAATCATTCTTTCTTTCAGCTGCCTCTCTTAAAGCAACTTCAACCCTTCCGCATGCAACCTTATCCTCGTTACTTGCATAAGGTATCTCAACATCGCAGGTAATCTCATGGTTATAGCCAAGATACTCATCTATATTCGCTGCTGCAACCTTACCTGCTGCAATAGCCTTTATAACTGTTGCAGGACCTGTTACACAGTCGCCTCCTGCAAACACACCTTCTGAATCTTCACCATCCTGTGGTGTTATATTACCTGTATTAAGTGCTGATATAACACCTCTCTGGACTTTTATTCCATGTTCTTCAAAACTCTTGGTTTCTATGCCCTGTCCTATGGCAACTATTATAAGTTCACTTTCTAGTAGCACTTCATCCTTTGCTGCTGCCTTAGGTGCCGGTCTTCCGTGCGAAACCTTTGATATCATCTGTGGCTTGACAACAAGTCCTATGGCATTGCCCTCTTCATCCTGCTTGATACGCACCGGTGACATAAGCTCAAGCACATCACAGCCCTCTGCTTCTGCACCAACAACTTCTTCCTCAAGTGCAGTCATATCTGCCTTACGTCTTCTGTATACAATACTCACCTTGCTTGCGCCAAGTCTTATCGATGAACGCGCCACATCCATTGCAACATTACCACCACCGATAACTATTACTCTCTTTCCTGTATAGTCAGGCATATCGCCATCACCTATGGCACGAAGCATTTCAACCGCAGATGTTATGCCGCTTTTGGCATCTTCACCTTCTATACCCATCTTCTTATCTGCATGTGCACCGATAGATATATATGTAGCATCGTATTCTTCAGTTATATCATCAAATGATATGTCCTTTCCTACACTCACATTTTTCTTAACTTCTATTCCCGTTGAAAGGATAGAATCTATCTCTTCATCAAGCTTTTTACGCGGAAATCTATAGTTAGGAATACCATATCTTAACATACCGCCAAGCTGCTTTCTCTGCTCAAATATAGTAACCTTATGCCCCATAAGTGCAAGATAATAAGCCGCGCTAAGTCCGCCAGGACCACCACCGATTATGGCAACCTTCTTCCCGGTATCCGCCTCACACTCTGGAACTGGCACAATACCAGCATTATCTACTGCCATCTTTTTAAGTCCACGTATATTAACGGGAGCATCGATAATAGTTCTCTTACATCTGTTTTCACATGGATGCTCACATATGTAGGCACATGTTGTAGGCATAGGATTATCTCTTCTTATAAGTCTTACTGCATCTGCATATCTTCCCTGCTGTACGAGTGCTATATAACCTGGTATATCAACGCCTGCCGGACATGACTTAACGCATGATACAGGCTGGTTACTGTTACATGAACAGAAACCGTTATGTATATGTGACTTAAAATCATCTATACAGCCATCTACTGACTTAAGCGCCAGCTTAGCAGCCTCATAACCTATAGCACAGTCTGCTGAATAATATATTCCCTCTGCTGTAAGCTTGATATTCTCAACTGTTTCTTCTGTTGCCTCTCCATCAAGCACATTATCAAAAAGTCTTGCCAGCTGTCTTAAACCAACACGGCAAGGTACACACTTACCACATGACTGCGCAAGACACATTTTTATAAATGATCTTGTAAGATCAACTGGGCATAATCCTGGTGGTGATGCCACTATTCGTCTTTCAAGATCCTGATACATTGACTCCATTGTTACCTGAGCCTTATCCTTAGTTAATATAGTTAGTCTACTCACTAAAAACAAACCTCTCTTTCCTGAAT
>DJDY01000012.1:0-1254 GCA_002435585.1 Lachnospira sp. UBA5912 | reverse complement strand
TATTGTCTGTAACGTCCTGCTTTTCTGAGTATAAAATTAAATATACTTCTCTGTCTGTTTTGATTCCCAATTCTTCAAGACATAAAAGTTGTATTATAGGAATTAACCCGGAACAAAAAACATAAAGTTAAACAAAATATTAATATAACCAAACATTTATAGTGTAACATTACCATTAAAAATTGACAACAAAGGTTATTTCTTTAACAAACTAACGCAAATATCTGATTTTTTTCTTTTTCTTTAATAATTTTTTGAATTTATATTTTTTAACATTCTTTGTCATGTATCTTATTACCATTTTTATTTAAATAATATTGTGATGTCAGGGTCAAAAGCCCATGACTTTGATACCTACGGGTTGTTTTGTGCTATGCACTCCCACAATCCTACCTAATATCCGCATAAAAATAAAGGCTAAACCCTGCCACTTCTTAATAAAAAGTGCAAAAAAGCAGGTGCAGAACGAATTCCACACCTGCCAGAAATATCATTATATAACATTCATTATCCTTAATTATTAAGAATAATACTCAGGATAAATCACAATTATTCCCACTATTACTACTTAACAACTCTTACCTTGATAACACCATCAATAGCTGAAAGCTTAGCTGCTACATCATCTGTGATAGCTGAACCTGTATCAACAACAGAATATGCATAGTCTCCTCTTGACTTATTATCCATAGAGTCAATATTGATACCTGCATCACCCATAACACTTGTAAGCTTGCTGATAATTGCTGGTACATTCTTGTGACATACTGTAACTCTTCCTGCTGATGTACATACACCGCAATCGCAGTTAGGATAATTAACAGAATTAACAATATTACCATTTTCTATGTAGTTTCTTAACTCCTTAACAGCCATGATAGCACAGTTATCCTCTGCTTCTGCTGTAGAAGCTCCAAGGTGAGGAAGCACAATAACACCTTCCTGTCCTGCTGTTGTTGTGTTAGGGAAGTCTGTAACATACTTTGCAACCTTGCCAGACTTAATAGCATCAAGAATAGCTGGCTCATCAACAAGTACATCTCTTGCACAGTTAATAACTACTGTACCCTTCTTCATCATATCAAAAGCAGCCTTGTTAATCATACCCTTAGTGCTGTCAAGCGCTGGTACATGGATAGTGATATAATCGCATTCCTTATATATATCTTCAACATTAACAATATGCTTAACTTCACTTGAAAGATTCCATGCTGCATTAACTGAAAGATATGGGTCATATCCATATACTTCCAT
>DJDY01000141.1 GCA_002435585.1 Lachnospira sp. UBA5912 | reverse complement strand
GTTCCTAACTCAACAGGTGCTGCTAAGGCTATCGGTCTTGTTATTCCAGAACTTAACGGAAAGCTTATCGGAGCTGCTCAGAGAGTTCCTACACCTACAGGTTCTACAACAATCCTTAATGCTGTAGTTTCTAAGAAGGTTACAGTTGATGAAGTTAATGCTGCTATGAAGGCTGCTGCAACAGAAAGCTTTGGTTACAATACAGATCTTATCGTATCTAGCGATATCGTTGGTATGAGATTTGGTTCATTATTCGATGCTACACAGACTATGGTTAATGACCTTCCAAACGGTGGATGCCAGGTTCAGGTTGTTTCTTGGTATGATAATGAAAACTCATATACAAGCCAGATGGTTAGAACAATTAAGTACTTCGCTGAATTAAGCAAGTAATCATTAATTGTAAAGCCTATAAGGTTGATTATGTTTAATTAGTAATAATACCGGAGATGAGAATTCATTCTCCGGTATTTTAATAAGCGTGTTATGTTGCATATTTTATGATGGTGCATTAATACTTGTTAATGTAGGTATATTTGTTATTGAATACATACCTGATGATAAGAAGTATATATTTATTGAAAAAAGGTATATATTTGTTAATATGGTGTATGTTTATATTATAGAATACTGTGATATATGCGTATTTTGATATGTACTATGATTCTTATAATTATAGTATTGTAATAATATTATGGAGGAATTAATTATGCTTAATAAGAAGTCAGTAGATGACATCAATGTTAAAGGCAAAAGAGTATTATGCAGATGTGATTTCAACGTACCTTTAGATGGCGACAAAATCACAGATGAAACACGTCTTGTTGCTGCACTTCCAACAATCAAGAAGTTAATAGCTGATGGAGGTAAAGTAATCCTTTGTTCACATCTTGGTAAGCCAAAGGGACCAGATAAGACACTTTCTTTAGCTCCAGTTGCTAAGAGACTTTCAGAGCTTCTTGGACAGGAAGTTAAGTTCGCAGCAGATGATACAGTAGTTGGTGACAATGCAAGAGCAGCTGTTGCAGCTATGAAGGATGGAGATGTTATTCTTCTTGAGAATACACGTTTCAGACCAGAAGAAACAAAGAACGGTGATGAGTTCTCTAAGGATCTTGCTTCAATCACAGATGTATTCGTTAATGATGCTTTTGGTACAGCTCACAGAGCACATTGCTCTAACGTAGGTGTTACAAAGTATGTTGACACAGCTGTAGTTGGATACCTTATGCAGAAGGAGATTGATTTCCTTGGAAATGCAGTTAATAATCCAGTAAGACCTTTCGTAGCTATTCTTGGTGGTTCAAAGGTTTCATCAAAGATTTCAGTTATCAACAACCTTCTTGATAAGGTAGATACACTTATCATCGGTGGTGGTATGTCTTATACATTCCAGAAGGCTCATGGTGGTCACGTTGGACAGTCATTAGTTGAAGATGATTACCTTGATTATGCTAAGGAAATGATGGCTAAGGCAGAAGCTAAGGGTGTTAAGATGCTTATTCCTATTGATACAGTAGTAGCAAAGGAATTCAAGAATGATACACCATTCCATGTTGTTCAGGCTGGACATCAGGCAGATGACGATATGGGTATGGATATCGGACCTAAGACATGTGAACTCTACAAGGATGCTCTTAAGGATGCTAAGACAGTAGTATGGAATGGACCTATGGGTGTATTCGAATTCCCTAACTTTGCAAAGGGAACTATTGCCGTTGCAGAAGAATTAGCACAGCTTAAAGATGCTACAACAATCATTGGTGGTGGCGATTCAGCAGCAGCTGTTAACAATCTTGGATTTGGTGATAAGATGACACATATTTCAACAGGTGGCGGAGCTTCACTTGAATTCCTTGAAGGTAAGGAACTTCCAGGTGTTGTTGCTGCTAACGATAAGTAATGTGTTTACTGACATAAACATATAGCAGTATGTATTATGCCGCAGGCATAATAATATTGCACCAATTCATCAAAAAGGACCGCATATATTATATATGCGGTCCTTTTTGTGTAAAAATAGACATAATTTTGGCTGTAAATTAATACAATATAAGAAGTAGTTACGATAATGGGATATATATATTGTATTCATTTCAAATATTCACATTATTAGTGGCTTTTTATAAATTTGTATGATATAATTCATATATCTAAATAAGCATTTTTAATAATATTTTAATATATTGTTTGAGAATGCATTATAGTTACTGTACAGAGTTGAAGAGTATCTTGGATAGCTGATATCTGAATATAGCTGTCGGCATATGGAAAAGGGTGAATACTCTGCTTATTATTTATAAGATATGGCTCTGAGCTTAGCGGTAACATATTGTATGGAGGCGCGGTTGTATTATGAGAAAGAAGATAGTAGCAGGAAACTGGAAGATGAATATGACTCCTAAAGAAGCAGTTAGACTTGTGAACGAGCTTAGAGATAAGGTGATTGGCAGTGATGTGGAAGTTGTATTCTGTGTTCCAGCGATAGACATTATACCTGTTGTGGAGGCTGTTAAAGATACAGATATTAAGGTTGGTGCGGAGAATATGCACTATGAGGAAAAAGGAGCATTTACAGGGGAGATATCACCGGGGATGTTAGTTGATTCTGGAGTGTCATATGTTATTCTTGGACATTCAGAAAGAAGACAGTATTTTGGCGAAGATGATGACTGTATTAACAGAAAGGTAAGAAAGGCTATTGAGTATGGTCTTATCCCTATTATCTGCTGTGGTGAGACTATACAGCAAAGAGAAGAAGGAATTACATTAGAATTCATAAAAAACCAGATTTCAGCAGCATTTGCACAGGTTTCAGCCCAAGATGCAGCTAAATGTGTTATTGCTTATGAACCTATATGGGCCATAGGTACGGGCAGGGTTGCCACATCAGAGCAGGCACAGGAAGTATGTGAAGCAATCAGGAGTAACATAAGAGAAATCTATGATGAGGAGGTTGCATCAGGAATCAGAATATTATATGGTGGTTCTGTGAATGCTTCCAATGCTAAAGAACTTTTTGAACAGCCGGATATAGATGGCGGGCTTGTTGGTGGAGCTAGTCTGAAGCCTGATTTCTGCAATATTGTTAATTATGAGTTGTTATAGTTAATGGGAGAAGCTGCTATAACAATATAATATATGGTATATATATAATTAACATCATACATACTACATTAATTATTTAATTGAATGTATGAATATGACTAAATAGATCTAAATAATATGATGTGATATTACATGATACATATTATGTCATAGTACATAAAAGATACAATAAAATATATATCCAGCAGGTGGTTATAATTGCAAAGCATAATTATCATGTTTTACGCTTTATGGTTATAATTATCTGCTGGATTTTTGTTTGCCTTCTTTAACTAAATTATGTAACAGGTTGTTTTATTGAATATTTACCACTATTTAAATAAATATCGTAGATTGCATATTTAAAATAATTATGCTATCATACTACAGGTGAAATCAGAGGTTGATATCATAAGATGCAGAGATATACAGGTGAACAGGATGTCTGTGTGGCTGGATATCTGTTATGATATATCAACAATTCCAGATTAGGTAAAGACGTATGTTTATGCGTTAGAATGGAGGATTAATATGAGTAAGAAACCAGTTGTATTAATGGTACTTGATGGTTATGGTTTAAGTGACAGAACAGAAGGTAATGCTATAGCTATGGCTAACACTCCTGTTATGGATAAGTTAATGAAAGAATATCCTTTCGTAAAGGGCAATGCTTCAGGACATTATGTAGGACTTCCTGATGGACAGATGGGCAACTCTGAGGTAGGACATATGAATATAGGTGCCGGCAGAGTTATATATCAGGATCTTACAAGAATAACAAAGGCTATTGAAGATGGCGATTTCTTTAAGAATGAAGAGCTTCTTGCTGCTATGGAAAACTGTAAGAAGAATAATTCGGATCTTCATCTTTTCGGGCTTTTATCAAGCGGCGGTGTTCACAGCCACATATCACATGTATATGGTCTTTTAGAGATGGCTAAGAAAAATGGCATATCTAATGTATATGTACATGCATTTCTTGATGGCAGGGATACTCCTCCAGAATCAGGCAAGGATTTCGTAGAACAGCTTGAAGCAAAGATGGCAGAAATCGGAGTTGGTAAGGTAGCATCTTTAGCAGGAAGATATTATGCCATGGATAGAGATAATAACTGGGACAGAGTAGAAAAGGCTTATCTTTCACTTACAACAGGTGAAGGAAAGCAGGCAGAAAGTGCTGTAGCAGCTATGGAAGCATCATATGCTGAGAATGTTACTGATGAATTCGTAGTTCCAACAGTTATAACAGAGAATGGAAAGCCTTTGTCAGTTGTTAAGGAGAATGATTCAGTTATCTTCTTTAACTTCCGTCCTGACAGAGCAAGAGAGATGACAAGAGCATTCTGTGATGATAAGTTTACAGGATTTGACAGAAAGTATATACCAACAACATTTGTATGCTTTAAGGATTATGATGAAACTATTCCTAACAAGCTTATTGCTTTCAAGAAAGAAACAATCAAGAATACATTCGGTGAGTTCCTTGCAGCACATGGAAAGAAACAGCTTCGTCTTGCAGACACAGAGAAATACGCTCATGTAACATTCTTCTTTAACGGTGGTGTAGAAGAACCAAACGAGGGAGAGGACAGAATTTTGGTAAAATCACCAAAGGTTGCAACTTATGATATGAAACCAGAAATGAGTGCATACGAAGTATGTGACAAACTGGTAGATGCAATCAAATCTGATAAAT
>DJDY01000062.1:6750-8143 GCA_002435585.1 Lachnospira sp. UBA5912 | reverse complement strand
ATTTACTTCGTAAATCGCTCCTTCCTCATGTTTGGGCGGGTCTCAAATGCAGCTGCTTTTTCGTGCCAGCACGAACAGCAGCTTCACTTGAGACCCTTGGGTATCACATCCGGTCTGGGCACTTGATGCCTAGAAGGTCGGTACATGTTTCAAGAATATTTTTTGTTAATGTTATAAGGGCTATATAGCTTTTCTTCTGTTCTTCATTTTCTTCGGCAAGTATCTTTGTGTTATGATAAAAACCATTGAACGCATTGGATACTTCATATATATACTGACATATTCTATGAGGTGCATTGTCTTTATATGCACTTTCTATCACATCTGAAAACTTGATAAGTGAAAGTGATAATGTCTTTTCTGATTCCTCTTTAGCAGGAAGTATCTTAATATTCTTAGTATCTCCACCATTTTCTTTATATTTGGCAAGTATCGACTTTATTCTTACTATTGTATACAGGATATATGGACCTGTATTTCCCTCAAATGAAGCAAATCTTTCTATATCAAACACATAATCTTTCGATGCCTGGTTAGAAAGATCCCCATACTTAAGCGCTGCAAGTCCCACAATCTTAGATGTTTCTTCTGCTTCCTCATCTGATACTGAACGGTTTTCCTTAATCTTGTTAAGTACAGCATTGTCTATGTCTGCAATAAGATGTTCAAGTCTCATAACGCCGCCTGAACGTGTCTTAAAAGGCCTCCCATCCTTTCCATTCATAGTTCCGAATCCAACGAATATCATCTTAACATCCGGTCTTACAATTCCAGCTTTCTTGGCAGTTCTGAATACCTGTGTAAAGTGAAGCTCCTGTCT
This sequence comes from Lachnospira sp. UBA5912, assembly GCA_002435585.1. Lineage (GTDB taxonomy): Bacteria > Bacillota > Clostridia > Lachnospirales > Lachnospiraceae > Lachnospira. Next base: position 7,323 of record DJDY01000062.1, on the reverse strand, counting down.
CTTATCTGCAAGATATATATATGTATCTGGCATATAAAGCTTCTCTCTTTCTACTATAGTTGCAAGATCTGATGTAGCATAAAGTGCTGCTCCATCTGACTTTCTTACGATACATGGAGGGAGCTCCTTAGTATCTGTCTCTTCTGCTATATCAACAACTGTAGCTCCCTGGCTTTCATATGCTATGCCATCTGCTATCATCTTATCTACCATCTCATCTATATATGGCTGTGCATCACTTTCACCCTTCCATAAGTCAAACGATACATTAAGATTATCGTAATTCTTCTTAAGATCTTTCTTGGAAACATTCATAATATGATTCCATATTGCCCTGCATGCCCTGTCACCACTCTGTAACTTAAGTGTTGACTCATGTGCTCTTTTAGCAAATGCTTCATCAACCTTTGACTTGGCACTTGCTGCAGGATATATCTCCTCAAGTTCTGCTATAGTAAAAGGTGGCTCTGTAGGATATTCTCCTGTAAATGTATCATCAAAATAAGGAAGCTCAGGCTTTCTGTCTCTTAATTCTTCTATGATAAGACCCATCTGAAGTCCCCAGTCTCCAAG
>DJDY01000062.1:6155-6642 GCA_002435585.1 Lachnospira sp. UBA5912 | reverse complement strand
GCAGATCTTAAATGTCCTACATGAAGTGGCTTGGCAGCGTTGGCACCACCAAAATCTACAATAACAGTCTTAGGCTGTTCATTATTCTCATAGCCATACTTATCATCTTCTGCCATCTTGTTCATATAGTCAGCAAGATACTCTGTGCTTATCTTAACATTGATAAATCCTGGCTTAACACTCTCTATTGATGCAAAAAGACTGTTATCTGAAAGCTTTGCTACTACCTCATCAGCTATCATAAAGGGTGCTTTCTTATATGCCTTTGCAGCTGCCATGGCACCATTGCACTGATACTCACATAAGTCTGGTCTGTTAGATACTGTTACCTTGGCGTAATCTTTTGAATATCCACATTCTTCGAATGCTTTCTGGAATTCTTCTGTCATAATTTCAATTATGGTTTTCATATGCTCTCCATTCCTGTCTTTTATTTGTTTAATATAATGATATCAGGGTCAAATGGTCTAAACCCACATGAGCTTGC
>DJDY01000062.1:0-5976 GCA_002435585.1 Lachnospira sp. UBA5912 | reverse complement strand
TCATAGTTGGGGCTTTTGACCCCAACATCATATAATGATATGTGTATCAATAAGTCTGAAATGCTTATTATTACAAAAACTATCATATGGGTGCCTTTTAACACCTAAATCATGTAATTATCAGTTAAACAAAAAAGAAGCCGTTGCACAAAGTTGATTATATATGTATATATAAATCACTTATGTTGCGACAGCTTCTATGTTAAACGTTATTATTCAGATTCATATCAATATTCCAAACTGTTTGTATAATTCTGAACATTAAATAAAGCTGTATTTAGTTTAGTATAAGACACTTTCAAGAAAAAGTCCATAGCTCTCAGCCGGAAGTGACATAACAACATCCTTTCCATCTAATGCAGCTTCTATATCAGATGCTTTTTTTAATCCATTGCCAACATCAAGCAGCATACCTATCATATATCTTGCCATATTATGAAGGAAATCATCTGCTGTTATTCTGATATCGCACTTATCACCTGTTACATCTATATCTACAGACTTAATATTTCTCACTGTTGACTTACTCTTCTTAGCAGTCGTGAACGCCTTAAAATCATGACTTCCCACATAATACTGCGCTGCTGTTCTCATAGCTGATATATCTGGTACATCAAAAGTATGATACGAATATTTTCTTGTAAAAACATCTGCAACATTGGATATATCAAGCCTGTATACATATGTCTTTTCTTTAGCGTTTAACTGGCTGTGGAATCTTTCATCAACTTCTTCCACACGATTAACTGCAATATCTCTTGGAAGATATCTGTTAAGATAATTCTTAATTTCTATAACCTGATATCTGTCATTTAACTTAAAGTTAGCTGTCTGTGAAAGTGCATGCACACCCTTTTCCGTTCTACAGCCGACATATATATCTATATCCTCGCCAGTCATTTTTTTAATTATTTCTTTAATCTTAGCTTCTATAGTATTAGATGATGTGTCTTTACCCATACGCTGCCATCCATCATATCTTCCACCATCATACTGAAGCTGTAACTTATAATTATGCATTATTCTTCCATAACCTTTTCAACTGTATTAACTATAACATCCATCTCGAAAGGCTTCTGTATGAAATCAGCTGCTCCCATCTTAAGCGCTTCTATCATGTTAGCCTTCTGTCCTGCTGCTGTAACCATAATAATTTTGGCATCCGGGTCATCATCTATTATCTCTTTAACAGCCTCTATACCACCAAGCTTTGGCATTGTGATATCCATTGTTGTGATATCAGGTCTGTATACTTTAAACTTCTCTAAACCCTCTGCTCCATCTACTGCCTCTGCAACTATCTCATGCCCTGCCTGCTCAAGCATATTTCTTAAGAATTTCCTTGATGTCTTAGAATCATCAACTATCAATATTCTAGCCATAATTGTCCTCCGTTCCCATATTATAATCTGGTATATGCTTATATTTTGTAACTAAACTTCAAGCTTAATCTTATCATCTGCTACCATAATAAGATTAAATCTGTGTCCTTTCATGGAAAATGTAACCACGTACATACCATTGTCTGCTTTTATCTGTGTATCCTTATAAAATACTGGTGGATGTAATGCAACTTCTATATCCTCATAGCTAAGCTTTGTCGCATATGCACCATTAATAACGTTGATAAGCTCACATATTGCATCGTAAGCATCAGAATCAAACTCACTTAACTCTTCCTGTGAAAATACTGATGCTACACATAACAGGTCTGCATCATCTCCAGCGATTCCAAGAAATACATCTATATCGCCATCCATAAGCTGACAGCCTACGAACTTTCCTTCATATTCTTTCTGGTATATAATTCTTTCCAGTTCCATGTCAGTACCTATAAACTGGGTGAATATCTTAAGTACGCTCTGCATCTGCTTATTATAGTACTCCGTATTCATATCAAGAAACGTAGTAACCATATCGTCAATGTTACCTTCCTTGATAACCTTAAGTTCATTATCAGTAAAAACAGTACCAGCATGATTCTTAGCAATATATTTGTTAATCATCTTATCCTGCATATCCTCGCTCTCCTTGCATCTGATTATCTGTCAATTGTACAATTTCGATTCATTTAACTTTTAATTTATTATACATCATTAAGATACAAGTTAGCAATCACTTATTTCATTAAATTGATTAATAATTAACACACTAAACACAATATTCCCGGCACAGCCAGATATACCATGGCTGTACCGGGAATATTATTTTATATATATTGTTCCTGCATGTCAAGAACACTTTATGTTACATTTTATGCATTTTCAACTGAATAGTTAGGAGCTTCCTTTGTAATATGTATATCATGTGGATGACTCTCTCTTAAAGCTGCAGATGACATCTTTATAAACTTAGCTGTCTCCTGAAGTACTGGAATAGTTGGAGCTCCACAATAGCCCATACCTGAACGGAGTCCGCCCATAAGCTGGAATATAGTATCTTCAACAAGTCCTTTATATGCAACTCGTCCTTCAACACCTTCTGGAACAAGCTTCTTTGCATCTGTCTGGAAATATCTGTCCTTGCTTCCATTCTCCATAGCAGCGATAGAACCCATACCTCTGTATACCTTATACTTTCTGCCCTGGAATAACTCGAATGAACCAGGAGCTTCATCACAGCCTGCTAAAAGGCTTCCCAGCATACATACATTACCACCGGCAGCTATAGCCTTAACTATATCTCCTGAGAACTTAATACCACCATCAGCAATAACCGGAATACCATACTTCTTAGCTTCTGCATAGGCATCCATAACTGCTGTTACCTGAGGTACACCAATACCAGCAACAACTCTTGTTGTACATATAGAACCTGGTCCTATACCAACCTTAACAGCATCTACTCCTGCCTCACATAAAGCCTTAGCAGCAGCTCCTGTTGCTATATTACCTGCGATAACCTGAAGGTCTGGATATGCTGCCTTGATTTCCTTTAATGTTGTGATTATATTCTTTGAATGTCCATGTGCTGAATCGATAACAATACAGTCAACACTTGCGTTAACAAGTGCTTCAACTCTGTCCATAACATTAGATGTGATACCAACAGCAGCTCCTGCAAGAAGTCTTCCCTGTGAATCATGTGCTGATGCAGGATACTTAATAGACTTCTCAATATCCTTGATTGTAATAAGACCTGTTAACTTGAAATCCTTGTCTACAATAGGAAGCTTTTCCTTTCTTGCTTTGCCAAGAATCTTCTTAGCTTCTTCTAATGTGATACCTTCCTGCGCTGTTACAAGATTCTCACTTGTCATGCATTCTTTAATAGGTCTTGAAAAATCCTCTTCAAACTTAAGATCTCTGTTTGTTATAATACCAACAAGCTTCTTGTTGTCATCAACAATAGGTACACCAGATATTCTGAACTTACCCATAAGCTCGTTAGCTTCTTTTAATGTATTGTCAGGATGTAAGTAAAATGGATCTGTGATAACTCCATTCTCTGATCTCTTTACTTTATCTACTTCTTCTGCCTGTTGCTCAATAGACATATTCTTGTGGATAATACCTATACCACCCTGTCTTGCCATGGCAATTGCCATTCTGTGCTCAGTAACAGTGTCCATACCTGCACTCATCAAAGGAATATTAAGCTTAATATTCTTTGTAAGATTAGTTGTCAAATCGATCATGTTAGGTGTTACTTCTGAATACTGTGGAACTAATAACACATCGTCAAATGTAATGCCCTCACCGATAATTGTACCCATTTTCCTTTGTCCTCACTTTCTTGTTCTTGTTATTATGTTGTAGTTGATATAATATATTCACATCAGACATGTGTAACAGTATCTCTGCAATCTGCGAACATATCATATGATTATACAAAAAAATCCGAATACACAATCCGGACATTCTTGTAATCAATAGTCTGACAAAACATCTATCTATATGCCAGACGTATCTTGTATTTAATAGTAAGATTATAACAGTGCCAATTTTAAAAGTCAATCATTTCAGAATAAAATCTTATACCGCTTACAATATTCAGCAACAATTATATCATTTATCTGACTTTTTTGTTTTACGATGCTATTTTGCGTGATATTTGCACTTAATAAACCACATTACATGTTAATGAACGCTGTCCGGTTATTAGTTTACGTACAGCCTCCGTAGCTAATCAATCTTATATACATTCTTGTCAACAGTCTGTCTGATAGCTTCCAGCATTTCTTCATTAGGATATATAAATATTCTTACAAGTTCATTATGTTCATTGTATGCATATATAACTATAGAATCATGATTACTTGCACCTACCGAATAATCTATTGTTTTAACATCCATATGATTCATTCTCATAGCATCCTGTGAATCTGCTCTTGCTACAAGCTTTGCTCTTGAAAGTGTATACACTCCACATCTTTTTCTTGATGACCTTGACATTATTCTGTCAATAGTAAGTGTATCATCAACAAGTGAATACTCAAGCTCTGCATTATAATACTGAAATACCAGAAATGTAGCGGCGGCAAAAAGTGCCAGTACTATTATTCCAAATGTCAAAGTCTGTGGAATGGTAGTCGCCGCAACAACACATGCTATAATAAGAACTGCCTTATATAATATTGAAATCTTAGGTGGTTTTACCTTAACTATCTGTTCTACTGCAATGTCAAACATAATAATCCTCATTTCTGTACATATTTTATCGCATAATAAGCTTGTGTCATGAATATACATACACAAATTCAGTGCACCAACGTTTTAATCTTATCACATTGTTGCTCAATCGACAACTGGACTTATTTATTAAATATTTATAAGAATTCTTTACTGGAATTATATAAAAAAAAGAACCAGTTATGTGATATTTGTCTTACATAACTGATTCCATAATTTATAACGTTCTTACTAAATATATTGCTATATTGGGCTATATTTTATTATTTACAACTGTTATTTATTACATCATTCCGCCCATTCCAGCACCACCTGCTGGCATAGCTGGAGTGTCTTCCTTAATAGTTGCAACAACTGATTCTGTTGTAAGAAGTGTAGATGCAACACTTGTAGCATTCTGTAATGCACTTCTTGTAACCTTTGCTGGATCAAGAATACCTGCATCAATCATGTTTACATACTTGTCGTTAAGTGCATCGTAACCTGTTCCAACTTCTGACTCTCTTACCTTATTGATGATAACTGCACCTTCAAGACCTGCATTGTTAGCAATGTGGAATAATGGAGCTTCAAGAGCCTTAAGAATAATCTCTGCACCTGTCTTCTCATCACCACTAAGTGTAGCTGCAAGTTCTGCAACCTTCTTAGATGCATGAATATAAGCTGAACCACCACCTGAGATAACGCCTTCTTCTACTGCTGCTCTTGTTGCATTAAGAGCATCTTCCATACGAAGCTTAGCTTCCTTCATCTCTGTTTCTGTTGCAGCACCTACTCTGATAACAGCTACGCCACCTGCAAGCTTAGCAAGTCTTTCCTGTAACTTTTCTTTATCAAAATCAGATGTTGTTTCCTCAAGCTGTGCACGAATCTGTGCAACTCTTGCTTCGATATCTTCCTTAGCGCCTTCGCCATCAACGATAACTGTATTCTCTTTCTGAACCTTAACTGACTTAGCTCTACCAAGCATATCAAGTGTTGTGTCCTTAAGTTCAAGTCCAAGTTCTTCTGAGATAACCTGACCACCTGTAAGAATAGCAATATCCTTAAGCATTTCTTTACGTCTGTCACCATATCCAGGAGCCTTAACAGCTACAACATTGAATGTACCTCTTAACTTATTAACGATAAGTGTTGTAAGAGCTTCACCTTCAACATCCTCTGCGATAATCAGAAGTCTGGATCCTGACTGAACAATCTGCTCGAGGATAGGAAGGATTTCCTGAATATTGCTGATCTTCTTATCTGTAATCAGGATATATGGATCATCCAGATTAGCTTCCATCTTATCTGTATCTGTTGCCATGTATGCGGAAATGTATCCACGGTCGAACTGCATACCTTC
>DJDY01000024.1:1339-3573 GCA_002435585.1 Lachnospira sp. UBA5912 | reverse complement strand
ATATCAACGGCTGTCTGGTTATCAGCAGCTGTAGAGAATATCTGGCTCTTCTTTGTAGGAATAGTTGTATTTCTCTCGATAAGTCTTGTAGCAATACCACCCATAGTTTCAATAGAAAGTGAAAGTGGTGTTACATCAAGAAGAAGGATATCACCAGCACCGGCATCGCCAGCAAGCTTACCACCCTGGATAGAAGCACCGATAGCAACACATTCATCTGGGTTAAGTGACTTGTTAGGCTCATGACCTGTCAACTGTTTTACTTTATCCTGTACAGCTGGGATTCTTGTTGAACCACCAACTAATAATACCTTTGAAAGATCTGCTGCTGTAAGACCTGCATCTGAGAGTGCGTTCTTAACTGGTTCAGCTGTCTTTTCTACTAAGTCGTGTGTGAGTTCATCGAACTTAGCTCTTGTAAGAGTCATATCAAAATGCTTTGGACCTTCAGCTGTTGCTGTGATGTATGGAAGGTTGATGTTTGTCTGCATAGCACTTGATAACTCCTTCTTAGCCTGCTCAGCAGCAACCTTTAATCTCTGGAGTGCCATTGTATCCTTAGAAAGATCAACACCTTCCTTAGCCTTGAAGTCCTCTAACATATACTGTGTAATAGCATTATCAAAGTCATCACCACCAAGTCTATTGTTACCTGCTGTAGCAAGAACTTCGATTACACCATCACCGATTTCAATGATAGATACATCGAATGTACCACCACCAAGGTCATATACCATAATCTTCTGCTCATGTTCGTTATCAAGACCATAAGCTAATGCAGCTGCTGTAGGCTCGTTGATAATTCTCTTAACATCAAGTCCTGCAATCTTACCTGCATCCTTAGTTGCCTGTCTTTGTGCATCGTTGAAATAAGCTGGAACTGTAATAACAGCTTCTGTAACTGGCTCTCCAAGATAACTCTCAGCATCAGCTTTTAACTTCTGAAGAATCATAGCTGAGATTTCCTGTGGTGTATACTTCTTGCCATCAATATCCACCTTATAATCTGTACCCATATGTCTCTTGATTGAAGAGATTGTCTTATCTGCGTTAGTAACTGCCTGACGTTTAGCAGGATCACCTACTAATCTTTCACCATTCTTTGTAAATGCGACTACTGATGGAGTTGTTCTGATACCCTCTGTATTAGTAATAACAACTGGCTTACCACCTTCCATAACAGCTACGCATGAGTTTGTTGTACCTAAATCTATACCAATAATCTTGCTCATAATTGTCTTCCTTTCTGTGCCTTGTAATATGGCACACCGTTAATAATTAAAATTGTTTAAGCTGCTGATATGCGTTATATATAAAACTTTCATGTTAACCTGTTAATCTTGTTAATCTATAGAACCAATAACATAAATAACAAATTCTATAATATCAAATCTTATAATAACTATTGCATACCTTATATATGGTAAAAGCTCATACCTTATATACATCAACTACATCTTCTGATGTATTAGTTAGCAACCTTTACCATGCTGTGGCGGATGACCACATCTCTATATGTGTAACCCTTCTCGAACTCTTCCACGATGATGTTCTCACCCTGCGAATCGTCTTCCACATGCATTACTGCGTTATGAAAATCCGGGTTAAACTCAGAACCAAGTGCTTCAATCGGCTTAACCTGTAAGTCTTCGAGCATCTTCATGGTCTGCTTATAGACCATGTCCATGCCCTTTGCAAACGGTGTCTGTAACTCTTCCTCAGTTACTGACTTGAAACCTCGTTCGAAATTATCGACTATCGGAAGTAACTTCTTTATAACATCCGATGCTCCCATCTCAAACATTGCTGACTTTTCTTTGTCAGTACGCTTTCTGTAGTTGTCAAACTCAGCCATCTGACGCTTTAATTTGTCATTTAGTTCTTCTATCACAGCGTCCTTCTGGTCCTTTTTATTATTATTTATATCAACTGTTTCCTCCGCTCCCTTCGCATCACTTGCGTTGTCAGACTGTGTGTCCTTCTTCACATCTGCGTTGGATGAGCCCTGAGTTTCTACAGTATCAGCGTCTTTATTATCTGTGTTGGCAGCTTTAGCTGTTGTATCAGCTGCTTCATTCTCTGCCTTCTTTATATCTTTTTCATCAACATTCTTCATGTTTTTTTCCTTCTTAGACACTTAACTCCTCACCTTTCTATGATTTCTTGAATACATCATCTAACTGCGTTCTCATATTCTTTAAGGTTTCTACAACCTTTTCATAATCCATACGCTT
>DJDY01000024.1:0-1236 GCA_002435585.1 Lachnospira sp. UBA5912 | reverse complement strand
CGGTGTTTCATTTCCTATATATACCTGAATACCATGGTTAGAATCGCTATCGTTCTCTGAATCCGTGGTATCATCATCCACTACCAGATCTGATAAACTCTGCTTTTCTTCCAGGGCATATATAAGCTCACTTGCTTTAGTAGAATCACTAAGTTCAGGATACTTAAATATGTTAGTAGCACCGCTTGTGTATATCTTTAGATCATCCGCACTGCTTATAGTATCTACTATCGCATCAAGAACTTCTTTTACAAGATTGATATGCTCTCCTGCCTGACTCTCCATCTTGGAAACAATACTTAAGTTCATCTGTTCAAGGGTAAGTCCTGTAAGTGTTGTGTTAAGAAGAATGTTAAGCTTTAACAGATTCTCCTGTGATAAATCCTCACTTACCGTTATAACCTTATTTCTTATAAGATTGCCCTCCATAACTATTACAGCTAATATCTTATTTGACTCAAGCTGTGACAGCTGTACGAACTTTAACTTGTTGCCTGTTACCTTGGGTGATGTTACCATGGTCGCATAATTCGTATCCTTGGCTAACACCTTTGCAACATTCTGAAGAAGCTCTTCAACTCTTTCAACCTTCTCGCCAAGGGCATCCTTCATAGTTGAAAGCTCTGCCTCCTTAGAAGCCATCTCGCTTTCCCTTGAGGCTACTTCTGTTTCTCTGTCTGTGATGTTCTTTTCTTTTTCTGACATCATATCATCAACATAGAAACGGTAACCTTTATCTGTAGGAATCCGCCCCGCCGAAGTATGTGGCTGTACTATATATCCGAGTTCTTCAAGGTCTGCCATCTCATTCCTTATTGTTGCGGAACTAAGCTTCATGTCTGTAAACTTTGATATTGTTCTTGAACCAACCGGCTCACCAGTTTCCAGATAATTCTTAATGACTGCCTTAAGTATCTTTACCTTACGCTCATCAAGCTGTTCATCAAGCTCCATGACATAACCTCCTTCTCTCTGTTGTTAGCACTCGTTTATCTGGAGTGCTAATATCAACATAATTAAAGTATCACTTTGCAAGTGGTATGTCAACAATTAATTTAATTTTTTCTATAAATAAATTATAAACTTTATTAACAAACTATATTCAGGCTGTGTTTATACTGACTTTACGCTGTTAATTGGCGTTTTTAACATTAAAAAAGCCCGGCTTTTTACTGCCAGGCTCAGGTTATGTTTTTTATATTATAAAATATTAATGTCCCAAGTAAAAAAGTCTTT
>DJDY01000217.1 GCA_002435585.1 Lachnospira sp. UBA5912 | reverse complement strand
CTGGCATCGCCTATGCATGTGCATCTGCTTCTCACATATATGATGTCGTCCGTTTGTTAAGGATGTGTGTTAAACAACAATTTAACTAAACATTAATTCACTGTTTATTATCCTTATCAAGGAATCTCATCTTTGCATCTGCAGATGCTCTTCTTTCCATGCTTTCAACAGCTGCATTAGATGCACCATACATAGAACCAAGATTATTAGCTATTTTATTCTTACATCTCTCACAGAATCTTCCTGATCTTATAGTTGCTCCACATCTTTCACATGTGATTCCTATTGGCGAATCCTCAGATATCATAAGACGTTCTTCTCTTATCCACTGCTCTATCTGTCTTGTACTTACATCGCATTCTTCTGATACTTCGTTAATAGTAGCTGAACTATGCTGTTCTATGTATTCCTTAACTTCCTGGAACTTATCTTCCATCTTCTCTATACAGTTAGGGCACAGATTACGATAAGGTCCACCTATAAAGTTATATAATCTTCCACACATTTTACAATTTCTTACTTCCATAATAATCCTCATTTCTGCACACGTTTTTAAAACCTGAGTTTCTAAAATCCATTACCGATACACAATGTTACTGCATACACTCTATCTGTTCCATATTGTTTAAGAATTCTGGCACAGGCATCTAATGTTGCCCCTGTTGTATATATATCGTCAACAATCAACACTTTACTATATCTTATACCATTATCATGTATTTGAAAAGCATTTTGAAGATTTTTAACTCTCTCCATATTACTTAATTCTTTCATCGGCGTTGTTTTTCTGACACGCATTATATAATTATTATCAACATCTATTCCAAGCTGTTCTGCCAGATTATCTGCTATAAGTCCTGCCTGGTTGTAGCCTCTTTGTTTAAGCTTTGATTCATGTATAGGAACAGGAATGATAACATCTGCATTCCACGCTTTTATAACCATGCCACATTTGTCAGCTATCTCCCTGGCATATATCGTGGCATACTCCCTTTTATTGTGATATTTAAACCTGTATATTGACTGTTTAATGCCATCAGAATATTCATACAGGCTTACTGCCTGGTCATAGATATGTTCTGTTTTCATACAATCACTGCAATACTCCCTGTCATCATCAAGGACTTTGCCACACTTTATACATGTTGGTTCTTTTACATATGTTATATTATCAAGACACCATGGACATATATCAAGCCTTACACCTGACCTTATCACTCTTGGCTTTCCACATATAGGGCATGCCGGTGGAAACAACGCATCCTCTGCCGCTTTAAATATGTTTCTTAATGAATTACAGGTCTTACCATAATATGCTTTTTCCCTTATTTTATCTTTTATCATTAGTATCCTCTTTTATATTTGTCGCTATTCTTAAATATTAATATTTTATGCCATTTCTCTTATACGCTCGTCAAGCGATGTATATCTTCTGGCATCTGATTCGTTGGCTGCCATCTGCATAAACACATCCTCTTCACCGATAATACACACGCATTTACGAGCCCTTGTGATTGCTGTATACAGTATATTGCGATTCATAAGCATTCTTGGTCCTGTATACATAGGTATTATAACCGCCGGATATTCGCTTCCCTGTGCTTTATGAACCGTTATGGCATATGCAAGCTCAAGTTCATCAAGATTATCAAAGCTGTATTCTACAAGTCTTCCATCCTCGAATCTCACTGTCACGCTCCTGTTAAATGGCACTATTTCCTTAACAATTCCTGTATCTCCGTTAAACACTCCGCTTCCCTGTTCAACAGTGATTCCATAATCGTTTTTTTTCATCCAGTCAAGCTGATAGTCATTCTTTATCTGCATGACCTTATCACCTTCCCTGAATACTATATCTCCATGCTTTTTCTCCATTTTTGATGCACTGGCCGGATTAAGGAAATCCTGTAAAACGCTGTTCAGTCTTTCAACTCCTACCGCTGATTTTCTGGATGGTGTCAGAACCTGAATCTCGTTTGCATCGGCTTTGACATACCCAGGCAGCTTGTCTTTAACAACTGTCTTTAGTGCTGCTATTATCGCATCAGCACCATGTCTGTGTATAAAAAGGAAGTCCTTGCTGTACTTATTAAGTGTAACCTTTTCTCCTTTGTTGATTCTGTGCGCATTAGTTATTATCTCACTCTCTGCAGCCTGCCTGAATATTTTTTCAAGCTTTACGACATTAAAACATTCCGAAGCTATAATATCTTTTAACACATTTCCAGGTCCGACACTTGGAAGCTGATCCACATCGCCTACAAGTATCAGCCTTGTACCTACAGGAACTGCCTTTAACAAAGCATTCATAATGTTGATATCAACCATAGACATCTCATCAACTATGATAACATCAGCTTCTATCGGATTCTCCTGATCTCTGTTAAAATGCATGCCAAGACTATGGTTAGCATTACGTTTCTCATTATCAAGCTCTGCAAGACCTCCACCTGCTATTTCTAACAGTCTGTGAATTGTCTGCGCCTCAACCCCACATGTCTCTGTCATACGTTTAGCTGCTCTTCCAGTAGGTGCCGCAAGCCTTATATCCAGTCTTTCCATCTCGAAATATTTGATAATTGCATTAATTGTTGTCGTCTTACCAGTACCTGGACCTCCTGTGATTACAATAAGTCCGTTAAGTGCAGCCAGTGCTATTGCCTGTTTCTGAATGTCATCAAGCACTATGCCCTCAGTTTTTTCTATCTGTGCAATACGTTCATATACATCTTCTGTATTTTCATCACATTGTATGTTAAGCTCAAGAAGATTCTTTGCCACATTCTGTTCCATACGGTAATACATAGATGAATAGACATTCCACGATGCATGTTCATCCTCATTTTCTATTGCATTATCGCTTTCCGCAGTAATATTGCCTGTTGCAGCCGATAAGTCATCCTTGTTTTTCTTGACAACTATTTTCTTATCTATAGCAAGGTCACTTATGAAATGTTCATAATCCGTTATCTTAACATCAAGCAGCTGTTCTGCCTGATTCTTTAACATATCATATGGCAGATATATATGTCCCTGCAATGTTGCCTGATTCAGACAATAAAGCAGCCCACTTTTTATTCTAAAATCCGAATTGCCCTTAATGCCGACCTTAGTTGCAATAGCATCTGCCTTTTTAAAGCCGATACCCTCTATATCATCAGCAAGCTTATACGGATTATCGGTAATTATTGTATATATGCTGTTACCATATTTCTTGAATATTTTATTGGCAAGATTCATCTGTATGCCATAATCAGAAAGAAACATAACTGCTTTTCTGGTATCTCTTTTACCAGCATACTGTTGTGCTATATCCATTGCTTTGTTATAGCTTATTCCCTTGATATCTGCAAGACGTTCTGGTTCCTTATCAAGCACTTCAAATGTCTGCTCACCGAACTCCTTAACTATACGTTCAGCCATCTTGGCACCTATACCCTTTATGGCTCCAGAACTGAGATAACGCTTTACAGACTCTGCATCTGTAGGCGTTTTGAACTCATAAGAACTAATCTTAAACTGCATTGTATAATACGATGGGTGCTTGACAAACTCACCATCTGCAGCTATAAATTCACCTGTGTCAACACTGCTTAACGTGCCAACACAGGTAATATCTTCACCTTTGTATTCTATTTCAAAAACTGAATAGCCATTATCTTCATTACGGAAAATAATGTTCTCTACAAATCCTTCTACATATTTAACAGACTCGTAATCCAATCTGCTTTCCTCTCTTTATAACTTCTGTCTATAACTTTTATAACACATGCTCTGCACATGCATATCTATGATATATGCTATATTTATTAATGCACATATTTAACTCAGATTCGTTATGCGCAAAAAACACATGTAAAATAAAGATTATTATGCCTCATCTACCGCATAGTTACGCTTCATCTGCTCATAAAGTGTCTGTGCTATGCCAAGTCCCTTACCATTGTTAGACTCTGTAAATATATCAGCATAATTCTTTATCATCTCATCGCCAAAATAGCTTCCAAGTGTACTCATAGCAGAATCTGAACTGCCACCTATAGATGCCATGCTGTTAAACAATGATGTACCACTGCTGTCATCATCATCTGAATCAATCTTAGCCATCTTTTCCATGGATTTGAGCATCTGTTCCACAAAATAGCTTTCAAAATCCTTGCATACACTCATAAGTTCATCATCTGATGCCTTTGAAAAATCTGTGTTATTTATCTTATCACTAAGCTGTGATGAAGTCTTATCATATGTATCTGCATAACTTGTGTTTACGCCTGTCATATAATCCATACTTTTCCTCTTTTCTGCTATGGCTTTAACACAACATGAATATGTTTATGTCTGTTTTATCCACTATCTCTTAAGCGAGTTAGCCTGTTCCATCATAGTATCTGTTGTTGTTATAGCCTTTGAACATAACTCGTATGCTCTCTGTGCTGTTATAAGATTTACCATTTCCGTTGCAACCTGTACATTAGATGCCTCGAGATAATTCTGTCTTAACTCACTCTTCTTGCCGACCTCATCTGTCTCCTCATTCAAAGGAACTCCTGATGCATCTGTTTCTGCAAGATATGAACCACCAAGCTTCTCAAGACCTGCTGGATTCGTAAACTGGAAAAGTCCTATCTTAACACCAATATTCTCAAGATTGCCATCATCTCCCGGATACTGGATGTTTCCTTCTTTATCTACTTTTACTTTAGATGAGTTATAATCATCTGTAAGTACTATAGGCTGTCCATCTGTGCTTAATACTGGATAACCATCTGCTGTACATAACATCATACCTTCTGTTGCAGTTGAAAGGTAGAAATTACCATTACGTGTATACACTGTTTCTCCATCTTCATTCTGAACTGCAAAGAATCCATCTCCATTAATAGCGAAGTCTGTTGAACTTTCACTTGCATTCATAGCACCCTGTGTGTAATGTGATGTCACTGATACTACTCTTGCGCCAAGACCTACCTGTGCCGCAACCGGCTTATTCTCACCATTAGCTGAGGTTGTCTTAGCCTGAAGATTCTGATATAACAAAGACTTGAATTCTGTTGATTCTGACTTATACCCTACTGTATTAACATTAGCAAGGTTATTAGATATTGTATCTACACTTGTCTGCTGTGCCATCATGCCTGATGCAGCAGTCCATAACGATCTCATCATAGTGCCTGTCCTCCTGGTTATAGTGTGGCATTGCCATGAAATCTCCCAATAAACAATAATAAAAATATAAATAGGAAATCCCAGGACTTAAACTAAATGTTTAAAACATTATATTATGCCAATTCATATATAGTTTATAGCTCAGATATGCCAACCATCTTGCCTAACATCTCATCAACTGCATTGACAATCTTCTGGTTACTCTCATACTCTCTTGCTATATTAATCATATCGACCATTTCTGTGACAACGTTAATATTGGATGCTTCAAGATATCCCTGATTTACCGTCGCATCTGAATCCTTTGTAGTTGCTCCGTCAACAGCCCTGTATAGATTCTCTCCATAAGCTTCTATGTAATTATAGTCTTCAAAATCAACGATTCCAAATGTATCTACATACTGTCCATCAGCATATATTCCTCCTGTGGAATCTACTGTAAACTGTGCTACATCTGTAGGGAGCTGTATTGGATTACCACTTTCACCCAATACGTAATCACCATCCTTGGTAACCAGATAACCATCTTTGTTCATCTGGAACGATCCATCCCTGGTATAAAGTGTTGATGTCTCACCTGCTTTATTAGTAAATGATATTGAGAAGAATCCCTGTCCTGAAAGTGCAAAATCGTAACTGCTGTCAGTATTCCTTAAGGAACCCTGATCCCAGCTTCTATATGTTTCTCCAATCTTTGCCCCAAGACTCATACTGCCTATATTCTGATTCATATAGCCAACTGTATCATCCTTAATCTTAATTCCATATACGGAATCGAAGCTCTGTGTTGTAACGCCTTCCTTCTTAAATCCTGTTGTAGTTGCGTTAGCAAGGTTGTTTGACACAATATCCAGTCTCTTCTGCTGATTCACTAATCCTGTGTAAGCAGTGTATAAACCTCTTACCATACCTGTCCTCTTTTCTGTAATTACAATATTCCCATATTATGATGTCAGAAGCAGAATGTGTCTGCCATCTGACTGATGTACCCAGATTGCCACATCACTATGCAGTTTGCGCTATCCTCTAACACAATAATATGAGTTCTGATTAGTCTTCCCTGTAACCTGCAAGGAATTCTATGAACTTACCTGTTCCTATGGCAACTGCTGTCATAGGATCCTCTGCTGTCATAGTGTTAATTCCTGTCTTTGATTCTATAAGATCCTCTAAACCTGAAAGGAGACTTCCTCCACCTGTAAGAACGATACCTCTGTCTGCGATATCTGATGCAAGTTCTGGTGGTGTCTTCTCTAACACACTATGAACTGCTTCTACTATCTGTGAAGTAGCTTCCTTTAAAGCTTCCTCTGTCTCCTCAGAAGTTACCTCTACAGTCTTAGGAAGACCTGTAACAAGGTTACGTCCTCTTACATTCATCTTAACGACTTCTGGTCTTGGATAAGCTGATCCAATCTTTATCTTAATATCTTCTGCTGTTCTTTCACCAATAAGAAGATTGTGCTTCTTTCTCATATATCTTACAAGTGCCTCATCAAAATCATCACCTGCAATCTTAATAGAAGTACTTACAACTGTACCACCAAGTGAAATAACAGCAATATCAGTAGTACCACCACCGATATCAACTATCATATTACCGCATGGTCTTGATATATCAATACCAGCACCTATGGCTGCCGCAATAGGCTCTTCAATGATAGCAACCTCTCTTGCACCCGCCTGAAGAGTTGCATCCTCAACTGCCTTCTTCTCTACTTCTGTAACACCAGAAGGTACACATACACTTATTCTAGGCTTCTTAAGTGTTCTTCTTCCTATAGCCTTCTGGATAAAGTACTTAAGCATCTTTTCTGTAACTGTATAATCTGATATAACACCCTGACGGAGTGGTCTTACTGCCACAATATTACCAGGTGTTCTACCAAGCATCAGTCTTGCTTCCTCACCGATAGCCTTAATCTTATTAGTATCTCTGTCAAATGCGACAACTGAAGGTTCTTTTAAAACAACACCCTTACCCTTTATATATACAAGAATACTTGCAGTACCAAGATCGATTCCAATATCAGTTGATAACATTCTGTTTTCCTCCTAAATCTAACTCATTCTAAATCTGTTATCGTTAACTATGTCCAATCTGTATATATCCAACACACGACACATACAAACAATTATATCTTATCAATATATCAGCAATAAAAAAATACTTTTCATAGCTAATCAACATTATATACATAAATAAGGAAATTTAAAAGTACTAAATGAGAAAAAATATAAATTTTTTATAAATATTACTGTTTAGCACACAT
>DJDY01000070.1:17708-18493 GCA_002435585.1 Lachnospira sp. UBA5912 | reverse complement strand
GTATAAGGTTAACTGCTTCGTTCTCACAGTATCTTGTTATTTTACTGTTTTCAAGGCTGGTACATATTTCCAGTATATAACTTCTTGCCTGTGCGTAGTTGTTCTCGTTAAGACAGCTGAGGATAAAGTTCATGTGGTGTCTTAGGTCGTGGCGATATATGGCAGCCTGTTTCTGATAGTCAGATAACTGCTCAATCTCTTTTTTTGTCTGTGTTGCGGCGGCAGAAAGGATGATGTTTTCACGTTCAGCATCGTTTTTTCTGTTCGACAGAGTGAGCGTAACGATTGACAATATAAAGTAGAGTATGACAATAAAGCTGTCCATAAACTCTATAACAACAGCTTCTCCTCTGTATAAAAGATCTGTGTATACAGTAAAAGCATACTCAAGAATATAATATGTCAGAGGCAGAAGAAAGAAGATAGAGATAATAGTCTTAGATTCATTCTTAAGTCTTACTATATAAGGTGAAAGATATTTTATGACAATATATATCAGTGGAACAGTGATAACAATAGTTGCAATATCTGATATCATGGGAATATTTTTAAAAATACATGCTACAGCGGTACCGAACCATTTGCGCGGTGTACACATAAGATAAGCCGATAAAACAGCTATGGATGATATATATATGTTTTTATGGCAGATGAATCTTATAACCAGAATCAGAGGAATATGGATAATAAAAGGATAGCTTTTATAAAGCATGCGTTCACCGAGGATTGCATAGCATACTGCCTGAAGCATGGCAAAGCCTATAAGCGTATATATATACAGCTTT
>DJDY01000070.1:8270-17663 GCA_002435585.1 Lachnospira sp. UBA5912 | reverse complement strand
TTTTTATTATCCTCCCACGTAATATCGGCAAAGTAGAAGGATACAACTATTCCGAATATAAGTACGAAAACATAGTTAATAAGATTGAGTATTGTATATAGTTCTGCCATGAAATTCCCCCTGTTTTCATTATTCTTCCATCTGGAATGTAAGATATTGCTTTTTGATTTCGCTTACACGTCTTTGTGCGAGTGGAACTGCATTGTTGTTGGTAAGCTTTATTTCTGTTGTGTTTATGGTTTTTATATAGTTCATGTTTACTATAAATGAACGATGTGGCAGCAGAAACTCATTGTGTGCAGTCAGAGTGTCACATATGGATGAAAATACATCAGTTGATACTATCTGTTCACCACTTTTTAAATATATGATTACTTTTCGGTTAAGAGCTTCTGCGTAGATTATGTCACTGGTATGGATTTTATGTATCCCTGCATTATTCTTTATGATTATATTGTCTGTACGTTCCTGATGAAAGGTTTCCAGTATATCATCAAGTGTCGAATACAGCTGTTCTTTGACTACAGGCTTTAAAAGATAGTTAAAAGCTTTGACACTATAGCTGTCAACAGCGAACTCAGGAGAAGAGGTCAGAAAGATGATAGGAGCAGCTTTGTCAAATGTCCTGATTTCCCTTGCAAGTAAAAGACCATCCATTACAGGCATAATTATATCAAGAATATATATATCAAACTTTTCAAACCTTATAGTGGAAGCAAGCTCTACGCTACTGTCAAAGTATTTAGCTGTGAAGCTCTGATTATTGTCTGACAGGTATATATCAAGCTGTTTTTTAATCAATTCTAATTCGTTCTGACTATCGTCACATACCGCAATTTTCATAGTGATTCTATCCTCGTTGTTATTTATGTAAATTTAATAAATGATAAATGATCATTAGAGCTGCAAATGGCATAAAACACAGTATGTGCGCTATAAGCCTTTACTTCTTATATAATTATATATTGTCTCAGATTAAAATTCTATAAAATTTTTCGTCGTTCATGTCGAAAAAACTGTAATTCGTGCAATTTGCCCCACAAATAGTGATTTATCATATATTATACATACAAGATATAGTACTGCCTGTAATAATCTGTATTAACAGGTTATTGTTTCTGAATTTTACCTTTTAATTGATGAAGCAGTACAGATACAGGAAAATAAATATCGTTATATATGATTCTAAACATAAAGGAGGCGTCAGGATGAAAAGATTATTGAGTATACTTTTATGTTCAGCAATGCTTATAACAGCAGTACCAGGAACATATTATGCCCAGGGCTTTGATAACACTTCTGCGTATTCAGATTCCAGCAAAAGTCAGATTACAGAGATTGATTATCAGCTCAATGGTGGACATTATGTCAGCGGTTATAAAGCACCAGAGACATATCCTGCAGAAAAGCTGCCGGATAAGAATGATATAATCAATCAGGGTTATGAGTTTGGTGGCTGGTATGATAATGCTGAACTGACAGGAGAGCCTGTCACTAAGATAAAAGAGGGGGATTATTCAGGTGTAATAGTGCTTTATGCCAAGTGGATAGAAAGATATTACTACATAGATATACCTGAGAGTGTCTGTGTGGCTGCTGATAGTGCTGAACTTTCAGTAAGTGGACATGCAGGCGGTTTATATGAAAAGGATAAGGTAAGTGTATCTGTATCTTCTGATAACGGATGGGAGCTTGTCAATGGAAATCAGAAGTTAGGATATGGGCTGTTTGAACAGGATAGTGATCAGGCACTTACCAGTAATTCTATCATATCAGAGCTTACACCTGCGATTAACAGCAGGACAGGAAAATATTTTGTAAGACTTTCAGAGATTCCAGAATATGCTGGCGTATATTCTGACAATCTTACATTTGATATAGCATTTGATACAACCCAATACAATGTAAAGTATGTAACCAATGGAGGAACACTTTATACAAGGTCTGAGGACGATAGCAAAAGCAGTGTTGAGCTTACAGAAGAAACACTTGAGGCAGGAACAACTCTTGATTCTCTTCCAGTTCCAGGAAAAGCAGATGGAACATTTCTTGGCTGGTGTTACGATTCATCATGTACAGATTATGTAAATACAGGTGACAGACTTTTAAGTGATGTTATTCTGCATGCTTCCTGGGCAGATACACAGGAGCTTAAAACTGTAAGTGTGGATACTTATGCAAGAAGCTACGATGTTGATGCAAATGATTTCAACATAACTATAACTGATAAAAGTGGGAAGCTTACAGCAGATGAAGTGAAAAGTTATATAACAGTTAAGAATACAAGTGATTTATCTGACAGTGCATCTGTGAATGTTACATTTAAGGATGCTGTTGATGAAATGTATACATTTACAGCTGACAGTGCGGGTAAGTGGCAGGAGGGTTCATCTTACCGTTTTGAGTTAAATGATGACAGATTGTATTTTACTGGCTATGATCCTTCTATAAGAGAATATGATTTTACAGTATATAAACCGGAAGTAAGCAATGCGGCACTTGATAAGAATATACAGTACATAAGCTCTGACAGCTTAAGAGATCTCATGGTTGATGGCAAAGCTATTGATAAAATATCTGTTTCTGCCATGACTATAGGTGTGGATGGAACAATAACAGATTCAACACAGACAACAGGCAGTTTTGTTTATGGTGAAGCAAAGCTTAAGACGGGTGATAAAATAGCTGTATATGATGGAAGTGTCATTCCATCACTTAGCGGACAGGCAGTAACAGATGATGATGTATCATTTTTTGAGATAACATCGGTAGATGGCAGCCAGTATACTTACAGAGGTCTTGCGGCTGATAAGATACTTTTCGTACCAGATGTGCTCCCTGTTAATGTAAAAGATGATAAAGATAATAATGAGAATAATAACAGTATAACAATATCAAAGGATAAGCTTACATTTACAGATGAAGAAACTGAAAGTAATCCTGCATTAAACGAAGATACTACGATAGATAACGGGGATTATCTTGCATTATATAAGGATAATGATGAGATTATACAGTATGCAGTTATAACGGAAGTATCAAGTACAGATA
Source organism: Lachnospira sp. UBA5912 (assembly GCA_002435585.1). GTDB lineage: Bacteria > Bacillota > Clostridia > Lachnospirales > Lachnospiraceae > Lachnospira. Next base: position 14,612 of record DJDY01000070.1, on the reverse strand, counting down.
GTGATTATATTATTGTATACAACTTTGTGACATGGGATGATGTACAAGCAGCTATGGATGTGTATCAGACAGACAATATCAAGGGTGATACAATCTTAAAAAAACAGGATGTACCAGCTATTGAAAGAAGCGTAGAACAGCAGGCGGTTGAGAGTGGATTTGCACAGAGTGTGGCAGATGAAGTGGCAAGAGCCGTCACAAGAACAGACTCTTATGAAGAATTGAAAAATTATCTTTCAGACAGTCTTGGCGCTGATGTTGATGTAGTTTCTGCTGATGGATATGATTATAGTGATGATAATCTGTCCGGTGGATATAACGATGAGGATATAGTATATGCAGGCAGCAGACCATCTGTTAAGATAGATCATGTGAAGGCAGATCTTACAACAGGCCTTAAGCATTTTGAGAATGTAAGTGGATTAAGGCTTGCACTTGATATAGGTGTTGAGATAGCGTTTTCTAACATGAAAGTAGTTGTATCTGCTACATTTGAGCAGGAAGTTAAAATGAATATCAACGTTAGTGGTAAGGCTATATGGAAATGGTGGAAAAAGATAATTCCATATATTGATGACTATAGTGTTGCTGTTTCATTGGATCTTTATGATTATACTGGTATTAACTTCAATGTGGATGTTAAAACAGCAGAAGGTGATGAAGATGAAGAGGAAGCTTCAAAACTTGATGAGGCTGTTAATAAGATATCAGAAGAATTAAAGAATATGATGGAGCTTGGAACAACATATATTTCTGAAAATTCTGATATATCAACCAGACTTGAAGATATAAGCGATTTAAAGAAAGCTGATGACGATGATGAAAAAGACGATGATAAAGAGATATCAGTAGCTAAGAGCCTGGCGGAAAGATATTCTGATATGCTTGAGAATGAGGCTGACTGGGTAGATCTATACACCAAGTCACTCACATCATCACATGTCAGGGTCATTGGAATTATAGATGTAGCATTTGATGTTGAATTCGTTGTATCAGCAAATGTTAACATATCTATGGGAATGACATACTGGTATCAGAATGCTAAACGGTATGTATACAGCATTATGGTATTCAGTAAAAATGTTTCAAGCGATACTATTGATTTATGTGAAGAAAAATATGAATTTTCTGTATATGCAATAGGTACTATAGGAATAAGAGCAGGAATAAGGCTTAGTGTAAGCGTTGGACTTATATCAACAAAGCTTGCAAGTGTAGGTTTTTCGGCAGAGGTTGGAGGTTATGCACAGGTATGGGGTTATCTGTACTATCAGCTGCAATATGCAGCTTCACAGGGTAGAAGTGCAAGCTCAATGGGTGCTATATATATGGAACTTGGTATATATATGCAGGTCGATTTTCTTGCACAGGCATTAGCTGGAACCTTCAGCTATAATCCAACACTTTTTGAGAAACAGTGGCCTTTGTATAGTGTTGGTGTTGTTGAGAATGTAGGTGACTTCGCTAACGACCAGGATGAATACAAGGATATAAGATTAAAGCGTGACATTAAGAGTGTACGTATTCCAGAAACTTATTATGAGATGCAGTATCTGGATATGAAAAAAGGACTTGATGATAATGGCGATTACTTCAAAAAGATATATGATGACAACGATAAGTATTATGTGATAACAATGACTAATCCAGCATTTACATATGATCCAGTTACCAATGTCATATCGGTAGACCCTGGCGATGAACCAGAACAGGATGGAGAGATGATAATAACATGGAAGAATCAGAAAGGTTCATTTAATACAAAACCTATAACTAGAAGAATTTCACTCCACTGGGATAACTTAAGAGATGGCTATTATATTGCTTTCCAGACTAATGGCGGTTCTGTTGTAGATACTGTTGTTGCCAAGTATGGAAAGAATATAGCTAAACCAGAGGATCCGGTAAAGCAGGGATATATATTTGCAGGCTGGTATACAGATGTGGGATGTACTAAGAAATATGATATTCCTGATGTTATGCCTAATGAGGATAAAATAGTATATGCAAAGTGGGAAGCAGCAGATATGACGTATAAAGTTGTTGATTATGTTGAAGAAACTAACGGTGTATACAATGAAGACAGATCAAGACTAGAAACAGGAAAAACAGATGAAACAGTAACGCCAAAGCCATATGAAAGAGAAGGATTTATCACGCCATCGATTCTTTCACGGGTGGTAAAGGCAGATGGAAGTACGAAAGTTAATTATTACTATGCAAGAAATAAATATAATATAAAGTTTGTTTCGGATGGAGAGATTGTTTCTGATGGTAATTATGCATATGGTACAAGGCTTCAGATACCAACTGTATACAAACAGGGATATGAATTCGCAGGATGGGAGCCAGTTACAGGACAGGTAGTACCGGCGGCTGACACAACTTATACAGCAGTCTGGAAAGAGTCAGATAATGTTATATACTCAACAAAGCATTATCTTGAGGATACGGATGGTGATTATGTGCTTGATAAGATAAATACTGACAAGGGTGCTACAGGTCAGGAAGTTACGGCCAACGTAGCATATTATGGAACTAAGTATGTTTTTGCAGGTAATAAGCCATCAGGCAGAATACTAGCGGATGGAAGTCTGGTGCTTAAGGTGTACTATGATAGAAGCTCATATGCTATTACATATGATACAACAGGTGGAAAACTTGATAATAATACACAGAATGCCAAGTGGGGAACAAACGTGATAACGCCAGTTCCTATAAGACCTGGATATGCATTTGCGGGATGGTATACAGATAAAGAATGCAACAACTTATTTGATTCAGTCATGCCATCAGAAAATATTACATTATATGCCAAGTGGGAAGAATCAAAGGTTAATTATACAGTAGAACATTATACCGAAAAGACAGATGGAAACGGATATGATTTGTATGACCGTAAAGTGTATACGTCACTTACAGGCAGTTATGTTACACCAGATGTTATTGGTATGGCGGGATTCAGTTCACCTGATAAACTGACTGTACAGGTCAGAGCCGATGGTTCGACAGTTGTTAAGTATTATTATAAGAGAAATATACATAAGCTGACACTTGTACTAAACAATGGAGAGAAAGATATAGTATATGAGTACCGCTTCGGCACTAAGATATCAGTAGGTCAGCCAGCAAGAGCGGGATATATATTTGCAGGCTGGGATAAAGATATCATACAGGTAATGCCCGATGAGGATGTTACATATACAGCGGGATGGAATATAGCCAGATTTACAATCAGCTTTAAGACAGGCGAGGGAAGCACAATAGAGGATATAACACAGGATTATAATACTAAGATAAGTACTCCAGAAAATCCTGTCAGAAAAGGATATACATTCCTTGGATGGGATAAGGAGATTCCGGAGTATATGCCGGCAGAGAATATGGTTCTTACGGCACAGTGGAAGAAGGATGTATATAATATTACCTACAATCTTGGAGGTGGAAGTGCCAAGAATCCGGAAAGCTATGAAGTTGACAGCAGAGTTATAACATTAAAAACACCTATGCTTAAAGGCTATACATTTACCGGCTGGAGTGGAACAGGAATAGATGGCGTGAGTATGGATGTTGTTATAACAACAGGTTCTGTAGGAGACAGGGAATATATAGCTAACTGGAAGGAAAACAGCTATAAGCTCCAGTTTATTCCATACGGAGATGGAACAACAGGTTCAATGGAGACAATGACGCTGATGTATACAGATAAGACAGCTATCATAGATAATACATTTAAACGTCCTGGTTATACATTTGCAGGCTGGGCAACTGAGGCTGGTGGAGAGAAACTCTATGATGATAGAGAGATTGTCAGTGGTCTGGCAGCCGAAGATCAGGAAACAATTACTCTGTATCCAACATGGACAGCCAATGACTATACCGTTCATTTTGATACTGGCGGTGGAAATGCTATAGATGATGCTATATATACATATGATAAAGAATATGAGCTGCCAGTTACAGAACGTGATGAGTACAGGTTTATGGGCTGGAGTGTAGAGGATGGCGGAGCAGTTATATATATGCCAGGTACATCTGCCTCTAATCTTGCGGAACAAGGTGAAGTTACGTTATATGCAAGCTGGCTTAAGATTGAGTTTAACTACAGTGAAAATGATAGTTATTATATCACTGATGATGATTCTGAGCCAGTGAGATTACATTTCTTTATAGGGGGTAAAACATCTGATAATGATATAGGGCAACGCAAAAAGGTTATATTCATGGATGGAACATCATATCCAGAATTGAAGCGTTTGTATAGTAAAATGAGTATTACAGTTACTTTCAAGGTTGATATGGATGTTGATGGATATGCATGTCTTGTAATTACAGGAAGAAGCGCATCTAATACAGAAAAATGGACAAAGTTAAAGGAACTGGATACAGATCTGAAAAAATACAATGGCAACACAATGACTTATACATATAGTATAGATATTAACGATACGGATGCTATGTGCTGTGAGTTTTCTGCACATGGAAAGAAGGATGACAAATATTGGCTGAGTAATGTGAGATTTTCAGCAAAATTTGAATAATAGAGTATGGGATTTATATTAGAATCTACATCATTAAACAAGACACAGGCTGGTTTGGTTGCAGTAAGCCAGTCTGTGTAAAGAAGGAGGGATTCCAATGAGAATATCTAAAAATAAGGTGATGTTAATTACGATTATAGCACTTTGTGCAGTGATTGCGGGTCTTGTAATATATATGATAACAGGAAAAAATAATAAAAATAACACTAATAATGATGGCAATAATTTTACGCCTTCACTTGATTCGAATGCAGGACAGATAGATTCGGGCAGGTCATCAACGGGTAACCAGCAGGGAATAAGGATTCCAGGTTATCCATCAATAACTATAGCGGCAGGAAAAGAAGATGTAACCATGAATCTTATGAATCCTGAAGGTAATCCTTGTTATTTTACATTTGAGATAGTACTTAAAGATACCGGTGAGACTATATATAAATCAGATATGGTGGAACCGGGAAAGGCAATATCTAATGTGAAACTGAGCCATAGTCTGGAAAAAGGAGAGTACAAGGCTGTTGTAAAGATAAGTACAGCATCACTTACGGATGGGTCAGCCATGAATGGTGCTAATGTTGAAACAACGCTTATAGTAAAGAGAGTATGATGAGAGGCCAGCGCACACATGGCATAATCAGACGTTAATAAATGTGTGCAGAAAAGAGGAATATTATGAAAAAATTGGCATCGATTGCACTTGGTATGATGCTTGCAGCAGCAAGTGTTGTTCCAATATGTGCACAGGAGACAAGAAATACAACTATTAATGTGTCAATAGATCCGACATATACTGTTACGATTCCAGCAAATACAACAATTGCAAGTGGTGAAGCAGAATGCAGTATAGGTGAGATTGCATTAGTTGATGCAAGGCTTGAGCCGGATATGGGTGTATGGGTATCAGCAGAAACGAGTGGAAGATTAAAGAACAGTAAGGATGCATCAAAAACAATAGCATATAAACTTATGAATGGTAATGAAGAGTTCAGGTCAGCCGGGTATATTGTGAGCGGAAGCAATACACAGCTGACGGTAGCTATTGATCAGACCGAATGGGATAATGCATATGCTGGCTCATATACTGATACGATAGTGTTTACTATATCTTACAGATAAATGTGTATGAGAAAAAGAAATAAAAAGGGATGTCCGGATAAGCGGGCATCCCTTTTGTTAGTTAATTTGGTTGAACCAAAATACTGAATTAAATTAAAGATAATTAATAAAACAGTTATTATTATCTCTGAACTCTGGCACCAGCACCACCAACGATACCTTCAACTTCCTTAAGTGAAGCCATTGTTGTATCACCAGGAGTTGTCATAGCTAATGCACCATGAGCAGCACCATAGTTAACAGCCTTTTCAGCATCCTCGAATGTCATAAGACCATATACAAGACCTGAAGCGAATGAATCTCCGCCACCAACTCTATCCATGATTTCAAGACCATCATACTGAGCAGCCTTGTAAATCTCGCCATCAGCCCAGCAGATTGCTGACCAGTCATTAACTGTAGCTGTCTTAACCTGACGAAGAGTTGTAGCAACAGCCTTGAAGTTAGGGTATGTAGCAGCAGCTTCGTTGATCATCTTCTTGTAACCATCAAGGTTAAGAGTCTTAAGGTTCTCATCGTTACCTTCGATTTCGAAACCAAGGCAAGCTGTGAAGTCTTCTTCGTTACCAATCATAACATCAACATACTTAGCAACTTCCTTGTTAACTTCCTGAGCCTTCTTTAAGCCACCGATAGCTTCCCACATAGATGGTCTGTAGTTAAGATCGTAAGATACGATTGTACC
>DJDY01000070.1:1590-8140 GCA_002435585.1 Lachnospira sp. UBA5912 | reverse complement strand
CCTGTATGTAACCAACGAACACCTAAACCACCATCGCTCTTGTTCTTGAAGATGTAATCAAAATCAAAATCTTCTGGAGTAGCCTGTGAAATAGCTGTGTTAGCTCTATCAGAGCATCCCTTGGCACCACGGATACCGAAACCTCTTTCTGTGAAGTTAAGACCGTTTCTGCAGATACGACCGATACCATCTGTCTTCTTCCAGCAGATAAGTGATGTATCAACGCCACCCTGTTCGATGAAATCCTTCATAAGAAGACCTACTTCGTTATCAGCGAAAGCTGTGATAACAGCAGTTCTCATACCGAAACACTTGTGAAGACCACGGATAACGTTATATTCTCCGCCACCTTCCCATGCTCTAAAGCTTCTTGCTGTACGGATTCTTCCTTCACCTGGATCAAGACGAAGCATAACTTCACCTAATGATACAGCGTCAAATGTACACTCTTCAGCTGGTCTTAAATTTAATTTCATTTTTTTAGATACCTCCAAAATTAATTTATTACTTATGTATTTTACCATATAAATAAGATTTAATCCATAAGTTTAATTAAAGTTTTATGGAAAAATGCAATATTATGTAGAAATTATGAGTGAGGTTATATTGTATCCGGTGCGTTTCATTATATGTATTTATTTTATATGTCTGGTAATTAATAATGCTATAAGTAAGAGCTGTAAGATTATAATTCAGGCATATGCCAGTTGTCTGCCTGGGTTTTGTAATCATCAGACATTTCTATATATTGTATGCGTTCATAATCATCATCGCATTTATCAGCAAGTTTTTTGTAGCATTCGCTTAGCTGATAAAGAGGTTTGTTACCACTGCTTGATATGTCAAGTATGCTGCTTGATTCGAAAGCAGCATTGTAAAACCACATGGCGGCTTCTTCATAATCATTCTTTGAAAAATAATAATTTCCAAGTATAAGACATATTTCAGAAGATGGGTTGTTTACAGCTGTCTTAAGCGCAACTTTGAAGAACTTATCCGTCTCGCCGGTAATCAGGTATATGCGTGCCAGAATGCAGTTTATATCTTCAAGAGTGCCCTCGCTGGTGTTTTCATATGGAAATACATGTTCAAATGTATCTTTGAATTCGATAAAATCGGACTCTTCACCAGATATGAATAACTCTTTGCAAAGCATTGAAACAACATAGTCTTCTAACTGGATTCCTTTATCAAGTGCTTTGAAATATATTGAAAAATCACGTTTACTGTGGCTGCCTGCTGGTTTGTGCATGATTTCGATGTTGCTGTCATATATAACAGGATTAACCCTGATAGTTTCGTGAATAGGGGAAATCCAGTTGAATGTACGGATTCTTTTAAAAAGTTTAGGACGGAGTTCTTTATGAACATTGTATACAGAATTAAATGCGGATTCGTTAACATAATACATCTATACAATATCAATATCAGATAGAAGAACGGACTTAAGATTGCGTAATGACTGATTATTATAAACATCTAGTTCTTCATCTGCATCAACGCTTAATATATATTCGCATCCAGCCTTTGAAAAAGCAAAGTTCCTGGCCGCTGCAAAATCATCACACCATTCAAAGTCGTAAATATTATCTGTATATTGATGGGCGATTTCTTTAGTATTATCTGTTGAACCAGTATCTATGATAATAAGTTCATCATAGATGCCGGCATATGAATCAAGGCATCTTTTTAATATGTCCTGTTCATTTTTTACAATCATACACATGCTTATGGATATCATATTGAAGCTCCTCTAAAAATATTTTGTTGCCTGAATTAAAAAACTAATAAAAGGTTGTTAATTTATTAATATTTTTATATGAATGAATAAATTATGAAAATATACAATTAATAAAACATATATAAAATACATATTTAATTCAGAATTATATATCGGATTATATAATTGTGTTTTTGACAACCTTCGCATAATTATAATGAAAAAATCTACAAAAATAAAGAAAAATAGTTATGAGATGTTAAAGATAAAAGAAAAATACCGATTAATTAGATGTATGGTTATTGAAAACATTGGAAAAATATTGTAGAATATTACTAAAATATGATGCAATTAAATATATACTAACGAAATGAGGCATATATATGAGCAGTATTAAGAAATTCAGACGACTGAAGGTACAGTGGAAAATATTATTATCTGTACTTGTAGTTATGTTTGCATTCAGTGGATATATGGTGTTTGCGAATGCAGATTCAAGTGTGACGGTATCGGTTACAAGCTCAACTACCATTATCAATGAAGGGGCGACTTCTAATGGTATTACAGCTACAATGACAGGTACTGATGAAAACAATGTAATAGGACCGGATTCCCCTGATAATTACAAACCTAATGTGAGGAATCTTAAGTGGACAGTTTCGGATCCTAACATAGTTAAATACGTGGTAAGCGATAGCGCAGGAACTAAGTACGCCGATACAATAGAAGGCGTTGCAGGACCTACAGTATATGCTAACAGAGCAGGTAAGGCTACTTTAAAGGCTACATATTATACTAAGGTATATGGTCCTGACGGAAGCATTACATATGAGCAGGAACTTGGAAGTGATACAGTTGACATAATAGTACCACTTAAGATTAACAGCTTTAAGGCATATCGTAATGGCGTTGAACTTAACAGCGAACAGATGTTATGTTACCAGATTGGTGATATTATCGAGATTACATCCAATGCAAGTGAAGGTAACAAGATTCTTGTTGAAACAGACAACGATAAGACAGGAAATCTTGCTAAAGATGGTGTTATACAGAAGGTATCCTCTGATTCATCTAAAGTAAGACTTAAGATTGTAGGTGGTGGTAGAACTAATTTAAGAGTCAGAACTGCTGATGGAGATGGAATAGCATCACTTACAGCTTCATACCAGATTACTTCACAGGTTAATTATGTTGATGGACAGGCTAATGCACAGGGTCATTCAATCCAGAAACTTTCAGATGGTACAAGATATTTTGTTTTATCTGATAAAGATTTTGAAGAATTCAGCGATGAACTTATTCCTTCTAATATAATGTATCCTACAGCTGCCGGGGTAACATATCTTACTGGTGATAAGGATATATTTACATATAAGGATGGTAACGTTAAGGGTGTACATGCTGGTGTTGCTAAAGCAACAGCTGGTGTGGCAAGTATAGACGTTGAAGGTAATCTTGGATGGGCAACCAAAGACGAGGTTAATGTAATCGTTCCATTTAAAAAGATGGGCAACGATGTAAGTAATATGAATGTCGGTGATTCAATACAGTTAAAGACATCGGCTAAGCCAACAGAGATTACATGGTCAACATCAGATAACAGTGTTCTACAGGTAGACCAGACAACAGGTCTTGTTACAGCGATGGGAGCAGGCAAGGCAACTATATATGCAACAAGAGTTGATGATGAGCTTTCTACGGTATACAAGCAGAATAACCAGCTTGCATACGAAATAACAGTTATCGATGGTTTCGGATTAAGCCTTACATCTATGAGCGTTAATATAGGTGATACACAGACACTTCAGGCACTTGTTACGAATTCTCCTAATAAGGAAGATATTACATTCACAGTAGAGAATCAGGCAGATGCAACAGGTGTTGTTCCTAAAGATACACTTATAGAAGTTACACAGTCTGATGATGGAAAGACATTTACTGTAAAGGGTGTTGCTCCAGGTGTAGCACATATTAAGGTTTCACAGAATATCAACGGAGTTATTAAGAAAGCAACATGTGTTGTATATGTAACAACACCAGTTGGAGATATAAGTATTAATCCTTCGTCAGTTACAGTGGACAGAGGTTCTACAGAAACTGTACAGGTTATATTTAATCCATCAGCACCAACGAATAACAAGGTATTATGGTCTTCATCTAACACTGCTGTTGCAACAGTTGAAGGTGATAGTTACACAGCAACTATTACAGGTGTTGCTGGTGGTTCAACAACGATAACTGTTATTACAGAAGATGGACTTAAGGTAGCTACCTGTGATGTATATGTAAGAGAACCTGTATCAGGTCTTAAGCTTAATGAGACAACAGTTGAATCATCAATGGCTATAGGACAGTTCCAGCTCGTTGCAACTGTATTGCCAGCTGGTGAGGGTGTTAACAGAAACGTTACATGGACATCATCAGATCCGTCAGTTGCCACAGTAGATGAGAATGGTCTTGTTAAATATGTTAAGCCAGGATATTGTACAATAGTTTGTAAAACAACAGATGGTGCATATATAGCTACATGTAATTTCATTATAAGTATACCAGTAGAGACGATTAAGCTGGATTATACAGATGAGATTATGTCAATAGGTGGTAAGTTAAGAATAACTGCAGAAGTACTTCCAGTAACTGCAACTAACAGAACAGTTGTATGGGAATCTTCTAATACTAATGTATGTATAGTTGATTCTAATGGTCTTGTAGAAGCTGTTGGAACAGGAAGCTGTACAATACTTTGTAAGTCACTTGACGGAAACAGCACAGCGATGTGTAATATATATGTAAAGCAGCCTGTAACGCAGATTATACTTAATACAACAGATATAACGGTCAGACAGGGACAGGTATTCTGGTTGAATGCGACATGTCTTCCAGAAAATGCAGATAATAAGATTGTTACATGGGAGAGCCGTGATGAGAAAGTATGTACAGTAGAGAATGATGGTAAGGTTACAGCTGTAGGAGCTGGTACAACGTCAATAATAGCTACGAATGTAGATACCGGACTTACAGCATACTGTGTTGTTACGGTAACACAGCCGGTAACAGGAATTACACTTAACTCAGATTATCAGCAGTTATGGGTAGGTGCAAAGTATGCAATCATTCCTGTAATCGAACCATATGATGCAGAAAATAAAAATGTCACTTATCTTTCAAGTGATCCAACAGTTGCAACAGTTGATGAAAATGGTGTTGTAACAGCATTAAAGGGTGGCTCATGTGTTATAGAAGTAACAACAGAGGTTAATAAGCTGACAGCAGCTTGTACAATAGATGTCAAAGAATATCTGTCATCTATTGAACTTAGTGAAACAGATAAGTTTATGAATGTTGGAGCAACAGGAACTCTTGTTGCTACAGTTGGAACAGATACAGCGACTAACAAGAATATAATATGGTCTTCATCAAACAACGATATATGTTATGTTGACCAGCAGGGTAATCTGACAGCTAATTCAGTAGGTAATGCGGTTATTACAGCAACTGCAGCTGACGGAAGTGGTGTTAGTGCTTCTTGTATAATAAGAGTTGTTAATCCGGTAACGGATATGTATATTGAACCTGATACTGTAAGACTTCTTGTTGGTGATTCAGCAAGGGTAACGGCAGTTATAACACCAGATGATGCAACAGTTAAAGATGTTGTCTGGACATCATCTAATGAATCTATAGCAACAGTGGATGAATCAGGAGAAATATTTGCACTCAGTACTGGTAAATGTAAGGTAACAGCTACATCACAGGATGGTAATAATATTACTGGAACGTGTTGGGTATATGTAACGCCAGTTATTAATATCTCATCTCTTAGAATCAATTCTAAGGAAATCTATATGTTAAGTGGAAGAGCAAGACAGTTATCTGTAATAGTAAGACCAGTTAATAATACAGATTCATATGAATGGTATTCTACAGATACAGGTATTGTACAAGTTGACCAGGATGGAGTTATAACAACAGTTGGTCCTGGTACAGCAGATGTTTTCGTAATAAGCACAAACGGCAGTGCTGAAGCTACATGTACAGTTCATTCTCTTGGAATGAGCAGGTCAAGCATAAGGCTTGAACAGTATGACAGATATACATTGGACGTTATAGGTGCGGAAAATGCGATTACATGGAGAAGTAGTAATCCAAGAGTATGTACAGTATCTTCTTCAGGAGAAGTAATAGGTAGAAGAGCAGGTACAGCAACAGTTACGGCAACAGTCAATAATAAGACATTAAGCTGTGTTGTAACGGTTACTAATATCAGATAATAGTAATTCAATTCAGACTGGAAAGTATAAAAATATAGACATGCAGTGCCAGATGAGTGAATAAATTATAATATAATAAAAATAGCAATCAGGATATAATGTTCTGATTGCTATTTTTATTGAATATGAATATAAAGAAACAGCTGCTTACGGATATCCATAAAGCAGCTGTTTCTTTATTTTAATATGAGGGGGAGATAGAAAGAATTAACTTACTATCTGATTATTAGTATATTCAATATTTGTGTGCAAAGTATGTACAAATTATGAAAGAATGATAAAAACAATAAAATAAAAAGCAATAAAATAAATTTAAGCTTTAAAACTTTATAAGTTTGATTTGTTAATTTATTGATTATTGAATATCAATATGTTAGAATTTATACGTTAAAATATAAAGGATGGGAATGCCTATATGAGTATGGATAATAAAGATGAATTAGATGATGAATTAGTTAAATCACTTGAAAGACTTGTTGAAGAAGAAACCAGTGATGCTAAAGCATTTGTTGATAACCAGAAAGAGATAGATTCTAAAAAAACAGATTCACCTGATACA
>DJDY01000070.1:0-1555 GCA_002435585.1 Lachnospira sp. UBA5912 | reverse complement strand
GATACAGACATAGATATGGGTAAGACCAAAGTAATACCAGAGGTAACACAAGATATGTTAAAAAAGCCTGTTGAAGAAGATATTGAAAAAACAGGTGTATACAATGTGTCAGATGTTAAGGAAAATATAAAGCGTAATTCTTTGGAAGATAATCATATACATCAGAAAGCAGATAATATATATAAAAATGATGCCATACATTCCGTGAAGAAAGATAACAAAGATAATGGCAGCAACAATAATAATAGTGATAACAAAGTTGTTGATTCAACTGCTATGCACAAAGATGTACATAAGGATAAAGGCGATGAGAAAAAGAAAAAAATAATAATCGCTGTATCATGTGCTGTGGCAGCAATCGCCATTATTATTGGTATCATCGCCGGGGTAACTGCTCATAACAAGAATAAAGAATCATATGAATTCAATTATGAGAAAGGTATGGAAAGTTATAAAAATGCTGATTATGATTCTGCCATTAAATATCTGTCCAAAGCTGCAAAGTTAAACGAAGGAAAAAAAGATGCAGAATTAAAATATACACTTTATGAATGTTATAAAGAAAAAGATAACACTGATATGCAGATTGAAACTTTAAAAGATATTCTGTCATTCGATGAAAATAACCAGAAAGCGATAAAAGCACTTGCGGGCATATATGAGAAAAAGAAAGACGGAACAGCTCTTGATGCATTTATTAAATCATATAAAAACAAAGAAGGTTATAAGTATCTTTCAGATTATATCGTAGAAAGTCCAAAGCCATCAGTTGAGCCAGGAACATATGATGATGAACAAAAGCTTAGATTTGAAGATACATCATCAACAATATATTATACAGTTGATAAATCTGAACCAACAGATAAAAGTGCAGAATATGATGGTGATGTTATAGAAATAAAAAAAGGAACTACAACTATTAAAGCAGTTGCTAAGAGTTCGTCAGGTGTATATAGCGATGTTGTAGAACTTAAGTATGTTGTGGATTATAAAAAACCATCAGCACCAACAGTTAGTCCTGAGTCCGGAACATATGAAGAAGGACAGCAGGTTACTGTCGATAATATACCTTCTGGCAGTACTGCATATTATACACTTGATGGTTCTACACCAAATGCAGGTTCACAGGAATATACAGAGCCGTTCGACATACCAACAGGTAACAATGTTATATCAGTTGTCATAATAGATTCACATAATCAGTCAAGTGCGGTTGTTAAACGTAATTATGTGGTTAATAAGGCTAAAACATTTTCATATAATGAATGCCTTGATATATTAAAGAACAGACTTGTTGCGGACGGAGTTCTTAAGTCTGATGGAGAAACAACAAGTGATGGAAAGAAAGTAACTTTCGTATACCAGCCTAAGACAACAATAGATTCAGTAGAAATGTATATTGTGAGACTTGATGTTACAAATAAGTCACAAACTACTACACAGGGATACTATGGTATAGGAGTTAAAAATGGCAGCTGCTATAAAGTGGATATTTCCAATGGCTCATATAGTGCTGCTCAATATTAATATAAATAATATTATAATAATGTTTTGA
>DJDY01000081.1 GCA_002435585.1 Lachnospira sp. UBA5912 | reverse complement strand
CTCAAAAAATTGAGCATTTTTCATCATACAATTGAAAATTTGCTTTATATCCTGTATAATAATAAAAGTTTGAGGACAATACATTGAAATATATATCGACGTACAACAATCATGTATGTATTACATGATAATCTGTTCCTATATCGATTATATATTCTATGTAACTACGTAAATATCTTTATAATAATCCATGTTATATTATAACCTGACTGCCGGCTTTAATATATTCAATTTTAATCCCTAATATATTAATATTGTCAGATTTGCAGTAGTGCTATATTATATAGCTTTATCATCTGACCATACCCAGATGGCAGCCAGACATATATAAAAGTTTTTTAAATAATATTAACATGTAAACAGCGTTTAAACATAAAACACAGGAGGAATAATATGTCTATCAAAGTTAAAAAAAATAATTCTGAAATGGAACGAAACAACCGCGTATCTATGTACGCACACTTAATTGAAGTAATTATTATGGATTTTATGATTATTGCACAGGCATTCCGTAGTGAAGAGTCTAAACTTCTTGAAGCAATAATTATTGCAATAATAGGAATTGCACCTGTCATTGCCGAATTCATATTCTGGAACAAAGATCACGAAAACCATGCTATTAAACACCTGGTTCCAATTGGCTATGCTGTATTTTATACCTTTGTGTTATTCACATCATCAAGCATAGTAATGTTCGCATTTGCACTCCCTATGATATTTGTTGTTTCTTTATATAATGAATTCCGACTTATGTTTCTTGTTAACTTTGGAGTTATACTTGAAAGTATCATATCAGTTATATTAGGAGCTAAAACTGGTGGTTTTGGTTATCTTGGTTCAGAAGTTGCTGCCATACAGATAATAACAGTACTTCTCACTGGTATATATGCTTGTATTCTTGCTATAACAACCAAGGCCAATGCACAGCAAAAGGTTGATAATATCTCAGAAGCCAAAGAACAGAGTGAGAAGCTCTTAACTGAAATATCTGATATGTCTGCCACATTACAGAATGGCATATCTGAAATATACACAGAGCTTGAAAAGTTAAGCACTGCATCCAAGGCTACACAGGCTACCATGGGTGAGGTTGCCAATGGTGCAACTGACACTGCTAACGCTGTCCAGAACCAGTTAGAGCAGACCGATGCTATACAAAGAAAAGTCGAACTTGTTGATTCTGCATCAACCGAAATATCTTCAAGTATGTCACAGACTCTTGATATTCTAAGCCAGAGCAGCCTTGATATAAACCAGTTAGTTGAAACAGTTGATATTTCTGTAAAGAATGGTAAAGAAGTTGCAGACAAATTAACTTACTTAAACAACCATATAGAGGAAATGCACTCAATCATATCTATGATAGAGGAAATCGCATCTCAGACAGAACTGCTTGCTCTTAATGCAAGTATCGAAGCTGCCAGAGCTGGTGAAGCTGGCAAAGGGTTCTCCGTTGTTGCCTCTGAAATATCTAAAATGGCAACACAGACAGCTGGTGCTACAGACAACATAACTAAACTTATTCAGAACATGGCGCAGTCCATCGAAGATGTTGTCAGTGTAATCTATAAAATGATTGATGGTATAAACGAAGAGAAAACTTCAACAGAAAATACTGCCAGAAGCTTTGACAACATTCAGAACAATACATATATTGTACGTGACAATGTAACAAAACTTTCTGACAGTGTTCATGAGCTTAAGGAAGCCAACCGTGTCATCATAGATTCAATCCAGACTATTTCAGCAGTTTCACAGCAGCTTTCAGCACATGCTGAAGAAACTAATGCAAATGAAGAGGCTAATATGCATATACTTGAGGGCATATCAGACAGCATGCACAAGCTGATAGATACAGTACATAAGTAAATTACTGCGTTGCTTTACTGCACACCTCTTTCCACTTACGTGTTCTGTAAAAGAACAGCATACATATCATACCGAAAGCAAAGCTGACCGCCACACAGGCATTAACATATCTGCCATCAATAAAGTACGATATAAAATAACCACATGGAATTCTTACAGCCCATAAGACAAGTATATTAACAATAGTAGGATACTTTACTTCTCCTAATCCATTGGCATAACATATTATTCCATTGAAGACTGCGTACATCCATGAGAATGGGAGTATACAATGAATATATAATACTCCCACCTCTACTACAGCAGCATCTTTTGTAAATATGCGGACGATTGGTGTGCTTAAAAGGAACGTAACAATCAAGCCTGATACACAAGTTATAACACCTGACATAAATGGTATTATTTTTCCACCTTTTTTAACTCTTGAATAATCTTTTGCTCCATAATTCTGTCCTGCAAATGTTGTACCTGCACTTGACATGGATGTTATTGCAACATTGGCGATTCCATTAACTTTATTTCCGACTACACACCCTGCCATAAACACAGAACCCTGTGCATTAATAAGTCCCTGCATGAGTATATGTCCTATGGAGTATATCGAATTATTCAAGCCTAATGGCAGGCCAACTCCTATTATTTCTTTCATGACATTATGGTCAATCTTTCCTGGTATCACCTTGAAATCAAGCTCAGGGTATCTTTTTTTAATATACCATATACTAAAAAACCACGAACAAAACATAGCTATTGAAGTAGCTGCAGCGGCACCTCCGACATCAAGCTTAAGTCCTGCAACAAACAACAGATCTAATACTATATTTACCACGCATGATATCATAAGAAATATAAGCGAAGAACTGCTATCTCCAAGTCCCCGAAGTATTCCTGCATTAATATTATATCCTATATTGCCAAGTGTTCCCAAAAACATAATATCTATATATGTAACAGCTGGCTTCCATGTATCCTGTGGAACTCCCATAAACTTTAATATAAGCGGCCCTATAAAAAATCCTGCTATTGTAAGAGGTATGGCACACATATATATAAATGAATTCGCTGTATACACAGTCTTTTTAAGATTATCTTTATCCCCCGCTCCAGCATATTGTGAAATAAGTATTGATATGCCCGTTCCTAATCCAAGAAATATACATAATATCATTTCAACCGGCTGTGAACTGGTTCCAACAGCAGCCAGTGATGTAGAGCCACAATAATTCCCTATTATAATAGAATCCACTGTATTATAGAGCATTTGTAACATATTTCCAGCACATATAGGTAATGCAAAAAGAAATACAAGCCTTACAATAGATCCTTTTGTCATATCTATTTTTTTAGAATCCATTTTTCTTCACCTGCTCTCATTGTTATACTCTGGTTAAAGCAAGATCCATCTTCCTCTATTAATCCGCTAAATGCCTTGTTTCTAAGAATAAGCTTGAATTCAGTATCCCTTAGCGCAGTAATCACAAGTTTGATAGTACACTTCTTAAGTCCCTGACCAGACTTATCAGCTTCATTCTTCTCATTAACATTCCACTCAAGCTCATCTATTCTTACACCTGCCCTTGTCATAAGTCCACACACCTTTCCTTTAGCAAACTTAGAGCTAAGCGCCGGTAGCAATTCTATTGTATGGCAATCTGAATATGCAAGCATTTCATTGATAATACCTACTATTCCAAACAAAGTATCTGTACATGCCACACCTTTGGACCTGTCAGTGTTATGATCTGTAAATAAAGATGTATAGAATATATCACTATGTACCAGAAGATTAAGTATATCATATACAGAATCTGCGTTCTTAAGCCTTGCCTCTACTAAAGCCTTATGTATCCAGCCATGTGATGCCGTATCATCTTTTCCTGTATTCTCACGGTTTCTGTTAACTATTGCCTGACGGCATGCATCTGCAAGTTTATCATCATGTTGTGTCTGATATGCAGGCCATGCACAATACAGATGACTTATATGCCTGTGCGCATTGTTTTCCTTATATTCTTTCATTGACCACTCACGGATTGCTCCGCTTTCATCAAACTTGAACTCTGGAAGCTTCTGCTTAAAATCTTCTGCTTCTTTTACACGATTCTTATATCCATTTTCTTTTATTTCATTTTCAATATCAATATACATATTTACAACATCTCTTGCTGCAGATATATCCATAGCTGCATTAGCAGTGATAGCACTGTGATATCCAAGTGGTTTATTTTCAGGTGAAAATGAAGGGATAATAAGATATCTTTCATCTTTTTCAAGGCTCTTTTTGCCTTTCTTATAGCAGGCATTACCATCAGAATCTGTATAATATTCTGCACTGCATAACTGTTTCCAGAAATTATATGTCTTTCTGACAAGCGGTACTAACACATCTTTTCTTACGTCAAATGTATCTTTACTATACATTTTTATGATATCATCATCCCTTGTTGATATTCTAACATCTCCGTAACAATCCAGGAATTCTGCTATTGGAAGTATCATCCAGCTGGCACCTGCATTCCAGTACTGGAAAGGATAATTAATATCATACTCTACCATCATTGCCCTGTGTCCATCTGTATTAACTGGAGTAAGCACCGCATCCTTCATTCCATACACCATTGAAGCATTATTCTCCCAGTCTTTTAACTGACGGATTATAAACCATATATACCCCGTTGCCGCCTCATACATATTAGCGCTGTTCATTCCTGAAACCTGGATATTCACATTAGCATCCATGGTATATGCATTACGCCATGAAAGATTCCATTCACCAACTCCTGGTCCATTGAGTCTTGGTGCTGTATATCCAGCACATGATATCATTCCATATCTTGCGTTATTATATATGCGTTCCAGTAGTTCAGGAATTATATCAGTCTCGGTCTTCTGTTTCTTTAAAAGTACTTCATTACTGATAATCTGATCTTTATGTCGCCCTAAATCCAAAGAAACCCTACAATACTTCTCTGAGCTTGATATTTCATGCCTTTTTAATATATCCTCACATAAGTATTTTTCTAACGCATTTTCCACTTTATCAATACATTTTTTTACAATACTATATTCAGTTACATCAGCATTTGTCTTAACTTCTTCACATTCATAGGTCCAGTCAAGATATGTTATAAGAACAATCTGGTCAGTATCTGTCACCTTTAACACCGGTGCGCCATCATCAATGCATGTATAAGCCATGTCACTTTTCATTCTGTCAAATGTCTGGATACGTCCATCACCAACATATACTTTAGTTACTCCGGCAAAGCCTCCAGATGCAAGCTCGCTCCCGGCAAAAGATGGATAGTGAGAAACAAAGCCTATCATGTCATCTTTAACAAATCTTGAGTATTTCATTTTTCTTTCTGATGTTGCCACATTGTTTTTTCCCGTTCCAAACTTATGTATAGATTCAAAATCTTCTATAAAAAACTTTATGCCAAAATCTTTGATGCCATTAATAACTGTCACCACAACATCTTCATCTTCAAGTGCATATGTTTTTCTTTCGACACTTCTTCCATCTGCCTTAAATCTCGTAACTATTACTGCATGTTCAAGGTCTGTGTATCTTTCATAATCTGTTACATTGATATCATCAAACAATGTTTTTCTTTCATCATTATGCGCAACCTTAAGCATTTCAATTCTTAAATGATGACCTGGATGGTGACAGTACATATTAGTACGCTTTCTGTTATGTATATTCCAGGTATCGTCCATATTAAGGACAGCCTGCCTTGCCTCATAAAGCTGGCCTGTAACCTCTTCAGGCACATGTCTTGGCTCATCTGATGGCATAACATATTCTACATTCTGATATATAAGGTCATCATTTAATGGTGCGCAGGACTCTATAACTCCTATGTGTCCATTTCCTGCAAACATTCCCTCGTGCCATGCAACGTCGTGTAAGTCATATTCCCTATATGGAACAATTTCTGTATAATTCTCTGAATATGATATATCTCTTTTCATTCACATACCTTCCTGATTTATCGCAATTATAACGAAATTTTAATACAATTCATAACTCTGATACAATTCCCACACAGTTTAAAAATCATTTAAATACGATATATAGTAAATTCAGATACTATTATATACCTCACAATTTCTATAGCTGATAATTCTCATCCGGATTAATATCAAGCTGTACTCCAGCTTCAAACACACCATTTCCAGCTTCTGCAAATAATGAAAATAGTGTTCCTGTAAATGTCATTGTCCTTGTACCCTCTGTACTAAGTCCAGCATTTAAACCTGAACCAATCTGTCTGTATGCTGCTTTTGCATTAACATCTGTTGTATCACACAATGCATATGAAAATGTATATTTTTCCCTGTCAGTATCTATTTTTACAAGAAGATTCATATTCTCTTCTTCTTTACTTACAGGTATATGTGCAAGTTCCGCTCCCATATCATGAATATGCTTATAAAAGCCTATATACTTTCCAGCCTCGTCACAGCCGGCATATATCTCATAATGATAATCATTATTATAATATGCAGCTATTCCTGCTCTTTTCGCATTAGATTTTCCTATATTGACCACTGCCTTTAAAGTTGTCGTGAATTCCGGCTGTTTAAATGATAATATTGTTGGTGATTTTCCTGGCTCATTTAGCGATATATCCGTTCCTTTAAGTGTGAGTCTTCTATTCTTACTATCATAAATATAATGTGACATATCAGGATTTCTTGTAAACTGCAGTCTGTTATCAAGCTTATCATCCGAAAAATCTATATGTACACTATGATCTGAATATAACATTGGCTTTCCACTCTTACTATCTATATGTATATTCTTTTTGCTTTCCTCATAATCAAGACCTGGAAGTGGTGCATCCATCGCAAGCTCTATAGTTCCATTTCCATTATATCCAACAACTGGCCAGCCATCTTTCCATGTAACAGGCGCAAGAAATGTTTCTCTTCCAAGATTATGTAGAAGTGCATGACTAAATCTTCTTATTCCAAGAAAAACAAGCCACCAGTTACCATTGGCATCTTCTATCAGATCAGCATGACCTGTCGCCTGAATTTCTGACTTCTTATATTCTTTATGCGATATTATAGGATTATGTGGACAAGGAGTATATGGTCCCCATATTGAATGTGCTCTCTGTATAGTTTCACGATGTGCATATTCTGTCCCACCCTCAGCTATCATAAGATAATACATACCATCTTTTTTATATATGTGAGGTCCCTCTGCACACTGTCCACCGCACCCTTCACTTATAAGGTGCTTATCAGAAAGAATCTTTCCTGTCATTGGATCAATCTCAAATGCAATTATTCCACGCACTCCATCAAGTATACCAGTTGAACAGTAATAACACTTATCATCATCATCCCAGAACAATGATGGGTCAATACCACCCTGGTCTATCCATGCCGGGTCTGACCATGCACCATCAATGTTATCTGTATGAACAACGAAATTCCCCTTATCCGTCACATTGGTTGTAATCATATAAAACATCCCCTTATGATAACGGATTGTTGGTGCATATATACCGCCTGAATTGCGGCAGCCTTCAAGTTCAAGCTGCGAACGTCTGTCAAGGCAGTATCCCTTTAACTCCCAGTTCACAAGATTCCTGCTATGATATATCGGTACTCCTGGGAAGAATTCAAATGTGGAATTAACAAGATAAAAATCATCTCCCACACGGCATATACTAGGATCCGGATTATATCCCGGAATAATAGGATTCTTAAAAAGCATAATATACCTCCATTATTCTATATCACTTTTATATACTCTTTTTATATAAGTTTATATTAATTATGATTTAAATGAAATACAAGGGAAAAAAATATCCAGAATTGGAGATTTTACAGAAATTACTGTTTAACACACATTCTTAACAGACGGACAACATCATATATGCGAGAAGCAGATGCACATGCATCAACGATGCCAGAAGCTTCAATTGGATATTTCTAAGACTTTTCATATAAGTAGTGGCAACTGCCGCTACCAT
>DJDY01000227.1 GCA_002435585.1 Lachnospira sp. UBA5912 | reverse complement strand
TTGTTTATAAGATGTAAGGTGATTTTAAGATTTTATTGGACGTTAGTATGACAGAAAGGAAGTTATGATATGGCTAATGTGATTAGTGATGAAACTATCGAATATGTGGGTATTCTTGCTAAGTTAGAGCTTTCTGATTCGGAAAAAGAAGCTGCTAAGAAGGATATGGCAAGTATGCTTGACTATATAGATAAGCTTGGCGAGCTTGATACAACAGGTGTTGAGCCTATGTCACACGTATTTCCTGTTAATAATGTTATGAGGGAAGATGTTGTTACTAATGGTGATGGAAGCAAGGCAACACTTGCCAATGCACCAGAAGCTAATGAATATGGATTTATTGTTCCTAAAACTGTTGAGTAATAAATTATGAAAGGAAAGCGTTATGAGTTTATTAGATTGTACAGCTGTTGAACTTGCGGCTAAGATTAAAGCTGGTGAAGTGACAGCGGTTGAAGCTATGCAGGCTGTTGTTGAACAGATTGAAAAGTCTGAAGCAGAGCTTAACTGCTACGTAACATTTGATAAAGAAAAAGCATTACAGGCAGCGGCTAAGGCTGATGAGGATATCAAAGCTGGAAAGCTTACAGGACCTTTAGCAGGTGTGCCTTTTGCCATTAAAGATAATATGTGTACAGAGGGCATGCTTACTACATGTTCTTCTAAAATACTTGGTAATTTCGTTCCAACATTCTCATCTGAGGCAGTTATAAGACTTCAGGAGGCTGGTGCAGTTATTATCGGTAAGACTAATATGGATGAGTTCGCTATGGGCTCAACAACAGAGACAAGTGCATTTGGTGTAACTAAGAACCCAAGAAATACAGAGCATGTTCCTGGTGGTTCATCAGGTGGTTCTGCTGCTGCAGTTGCGGCAAATGAGTGTTTTGCTGCACTCGGATCAGATACAGGTGGCTCAATAAGACAGCCTGCATCATACTGTGGAGTTGTAGGCATGAAGCCTACTTATGGTACTGTTTCCAGATATGGACTTATAGCTTATGGTTCATCACTTGACCAGATAGGACCATTATGTAAGGACGTAACAGATTGTGCTACTATTATGGAAGTTATTGCAGCAAAGGATGACAAGGATTCGACATCAGTAAAGAGAGATGACACAGCATTTACAAAGGCTTTGGTAGATGATGTCAAGGGGCTTAAGATAGGTATTCCAAGAGATTACTTTGGTGAAGGACTTGACTCTGAGGTAAAAGAGGCTGTTATGTCAGCAGCTAAGGTGCTTGAAGAGAAAGGTGCCATCGTTGAAGAATTCGACTTAAGCCTTGTTGAATATGCTATACCTACTTACTATACAATAGCTGCTGCTGAGGCAAGTTCTAACCTTGAAAGATTTGATGGAGTTAAATATGGTTATAGAACAAGTGAATATGAAGGTCTTCATAATATGTATAAGAAGACACGTTCAGAAGGCTTTGGACCAGAAGTTAAGAGAAGAATAATGCTTGGTTCATTCGTACTCAGCTCTGGTTATTATGATGCTTACTACTTAAAGGCATTAAGAGTAAAGGCTCTTATAAAGAAAGCGTTTGATGAAGCATTTGCAAAGTATGATGTTATACTTGGACCAGTTGCACCAACAACAGCACCTAAGATAGGTTCATCTTTGTCAGATCCTATCAAGATGTATCTTGGTGATATATATACAATATCAGTAAACCTTGCAGGTCTTCCAGGAATCAGTGTTCCTTGTGGAAAAGATTCAAAGGGACTTCCAATAGGCGTACAGCTTATAGGAGACTGCTTTAAGGAAAATAATATAATCCGTGCTGCATATGCATGTGAACAGGCACGTGGAAGATTTGAATAAAGAGGAGGTCAGGCAATGAAAGATTATGAAGTAGTTATCGGTCTTGAGGTTCACGTTGAACTTGCAACTAAGACTAAGATATTCTGTGGCTGCTCAACAGCATTTGGTGGAGCACCTAATACACATACATGCCCTGTTTGTACAGGTATGCCAGGCTCTCTTCCAGTTCTTAACAAGAAGGTAGTAGAGTACGCTATGGCAGTTGGCCTTGCAACTAACTGTTCTATAACAAGAGACTGTAAGTTCGACAGAAAGAATTATTTCTATCCTGATAATCCACAGAATTATCAGATATCACAGCTTTATCTTCCAATATGCCGTGATGGACATGTTGATGTTAAACTTGAAGATGGTACAGAAAAGTCTATAAGAATCCATGAGATTCATATGGAAGAGGATGCAGGTAAGCTCATACATGATGAGTGGGAAGATGTATCTTATGTTGATTATAACCGTTCTGGTGTGCCACTTATCGAAATAGTATCTGAACCAGATATGAGAAGTGCAGAAGAGGTTATTGCTTATCTTACTAAGTTAAGAAATACTATCCAGTATCTTGGAGCATCTGACTGTAAGTTACAGGAAGGTTCTATGAGAGCAGATGTAAACCTTTCAGTAAGAGAGAAAGGCAGTACAGAGTTTGGTACAAGAACAGAAACTAAGAATCTTAACTCATTTTCAGCTATACAGAGAGCAATTGAGGCTGAAACAGCAAGACAGATAGATATAATTGAAGCTGGCGGACAGGTTGTACAGGAAACAAGAAGATGGAATGATGATAAGGAATATTCATATGCTATGCGTTCTAAAGAGGATGCACAGGATTACAGGTATTTCCCAGATCCAGACCTTGTACCAATACACATCAGCGAAGAATGGCTTAATACAATTAAGGAAGCACAGCCAGAATTCAAGGATGAGAAAATGCTTCGTTATAAGGAAGAATTCGGCATTCCTGACTATGATATCAATATGATTACTGATTCAAAAAAGCTTGCTGATATATTTGAAGAGACAACGGCTATCTGCAACAAGCCTAAGAAGGTATCTAACTGGCTTATTACAGAGACTATGCGTATCTTAAAGGAAAAGAATATGGATCCAGAGGATATTACATTCTCTCCAAAGAGTCTTGCAAGAATAATTGAGCTTGCAGATGAGGGTTCTATCAACAGCAATGTTGCAAAGGAAATATTTGAGAAGATATTTGATGAAGACATTGATCCAGATAAATATATTGAAGAACATGGACTTAAGCAGGTTAACGATGAAGGTGCCCTTAAAGCAACTGTTGAAAAGGTTATAGCTGATAACCCACAGTCAGTAGCAGATTACAGAGCTGGTAAGGAAAAGGCTATCGGTTTCCTTGTAGGACAGACCATGAAAGCTATGCATGGTAAGGCTAATCCGGGGATGGTTAATAAGCTGCTTAAGGAGCTTTTGTAAAAAATTACTGTTTAGTGAAGTCAACGTAAGTTGACGAACGGACGATATAAGGAACTGAAAGGCTGTCGCCAGTAATACTTCGGACACCAGAAA
>DJDY01000151.1 GCA_002435585.1 Lachnospira sp. UBA5912 | reverse complement strand
TTGCCACATTCCTGTGATTCCAGGTTTCATGGAAAGTCTTCTCTTATGATGACCCTCATACTGTCTGAACTCATTGACCGTTGGTGGCCTTGTTCCAACAAGACTCATATCACCAAGAAATACATTGATAAACTGTGGAAGTTCATCTATACTTGTCTTTCTTATAAACTTACCAACCTTTGTTATACGTGGATCATCCTTCATCTTAAACATAAGTCCACTCATCTCATTCTGCGACAAAAGTTCTTTTTTTCTTTCCTCGGCATCCTGATACATTGAACGGAACTTATATATGTAGAAATATCGTCCATTCTTTCCTACACGCTTCTGCTTAAAGAAAACCGGTCCCTTGGATTCTATCTTAATAGCCGGTACTACGAAAATCATAGCAACAAACATAATTAACATACCAACAATAGAACCTATTATATCCATTATTCTTTTAACAGCCAACTGCCTGTAGTCGAATTCTCTGTTTGCAAATGTAACAACAGGAATATTACCAATCATTCCAAGTGAAGTTGAATAATCATTAAATCCGTCAAGTACTTCTATTCTGATATGTACTGTTATACCCATATCTTCAAGATGCATTACCATAGGTTTAAGATGATTTCTTATATTCTCATTGACATCTATATAAACCTCATCAACAATCTCGTTTTTGATATAAGTCATCATGCTATGTGCATTAGCCACAACTTTTACACCTTTTATTTCCTGACCCTCAAGATCCTCATCCATTACGATCAACCCAGATAATGTTCTTACCCAGTCTTCATCCCGGTCAAGGTTATCTACAAGATGTTCTGCTCTGTCCTTCATTGTTATAGCTATAACTCTGGCTGCTTTATCTTCATTTCTTCCAAGAGCTTTAAGATATTTTTTCATAAGCTCTCTTCCTATGAATATAAGCACAAGGCTTGCCAGAACTGTACATATATATACGCCTCGTGGTATCTGGCTTCTTCTTGTTATAAGCTCATATACCGCAGCAATAGCTGCAAAAACAACAACCTTATATATCACAGCTCTTAATTCTTCAAACCTTCCACGTTTTAAAAAACGTCCCTTATCGTCTGCAAACAGCATTCCTATCAGTGCAGCAACTATTATTGTATCAAGATTTGTACTAAGCTGTACTACAGTTTTATCAATTCCTATGTGCCTATATGCAAACAACCATATTATACCAGACACATAATATGCTATAAGTACACTTATAACATCTATTAAAAACAATATTATATTCTGCACACTGTCACGCGCATTATTAGAATTATTCAAACCACTCACATCCTCTGTTACTCATATTATTACTAACCTTACATTCCCCGATGTTTAACCCTGTTATGCTAATATGTATGCTTTATTTCTTATCATCATCAAAATTCATATCAAGAAGAAAATCTCCTTCATATTCCTCTGTTCTGCCACTTCTTTTCTTCGATGGCACCCCATTAGTATTGCCAGCCTTGCTGCCTGCATTGCTTCTTGAATCAGATTGACTCTGTGAATGTGCTTTTTTCCTTGCTGCTACAGAGCCAACACTTCCTGCTACTGCTTTTTTATTATCATGTGATGCAGCTGATGATGATGTTCTTGCATGATTCCTTGATGCATTATTTCTTGTCATCTCTTTAGCCTTTTCAAACGACTTATCTGGTGACTGCTCGCTATGATAGTTGCCATAGTAACTTCCATAGTACTTACCATAATATTTGCCATAGTACTTACCATAATATCCGTTCTCTGACAAATCAACCTTATTAAGAACGCTTCCTATAATCCTTATCTTAGTCTTTCTAAGCTGTTCCATAACGTTCTGTGCAAACTTATAGCTTACCTGGTTAGCTGCGATTACAAGTACTGCACCATCACTTACAGTTGCTACAATAGCAGCATCGATTACAGAACCAAGCGGTGGTGTATCTATTATTACATAATCATATTGTTCACGCATCTGCTTTACAGTTTCCTTAAAAAGCTGACTATCAAGCAATTCTGCTGGATTAGGTGGCACAGGTCCAGCAAGGATAACATCCATATTCTCCACGTTAGTTGAATATATCACTTCATCAAGTGTATTCTGACCTGATAAAAAGTGAGTAAGTCCCTTAACACCTTTCTTAACCTTATAACGACCTACAAGTACTGACTTTCTTAAATCGCAATCTATAAATAAAACTTTCTTGCCTCCATCAGCTATTGATGAAGCTAGATTCATAGTAACCGTTGATTTACCTTCGTTAGGTCCACAACTTGTAAACATAACCACCTTAGTATCTTTACCACTAAGGAATATGTTTGTACGTAAGTTTCTGTAACTTTCTCTTACCTGATAATTATCCTGCTGGGTATTCTCTATATTAATTCTCTGCATTATTAATCCCTCCAACCTTTCTTTTCATCCGTCATCTAATTACTTTCTTTTCTTCTTTTTCTTACTGTCTGAAGCTCCATTATATTCTTCTTCTGTAAGTGGAATAAGTGAAAGGTTAGTTATTCCAAGATATTTCTCAACATCATCAGCTGACTTAATAGTGTCATCAAGTATGAATCTTACAACAAGCACTGCTATCGCAACTACTACACCTACAGCAACACCAAGTATTGTATTCTTCTTAACATTAGGACTTGATGGCTCTGTAGCAACTCGTCCATATTCTATAACGTTGACACCCTCTATCTGCATAACCGATGTTATCTGTTTAGCTGATATGTCCGCTACAGCATCAACTATTTTCTTTGCTCTTTCAGGATCCTCATCTGTTACTGTTACCTGAAGAACTCGTGAATCTGATTCTATCTCACATTTAATTCTTGATACAAGCTCATCTGAATCCATATCAAGTTCAAGATTTCTTATAACCTGTTCTACAACTGGAAGGCTTGTTACAAGTACTTTATAATCCTGAACAAGCTGTGTTGATGACTGAATATCACTTAAAGTTGTTGTTGAACCATTCTGTCTGTTAATTATATATAACTTTATTGAAGACTGATACAATGGTGTAATAGCAAGTTCTGTTATGGAAAAAGCTATTATTCCAACTGCAATTCCAGATATTATCAACACCCATATCTTAGTTAAAAGCATTCTTAAAATCTGCATTATGTCAATTTCTACTTCTTCATTATTATCCTGTCTAATATTTGTTTCCATTTTTTCTCCTATTATTTTCTATTCTTACTCGTAACTCTCAGACACAGTCATATGGTTATAGCTGAATGACATATAATTATATGTAACATGTATACCTTTGTATATTTCTTTATTCATACATCGTCTGTATCCTGATTGATTATACGAATGCTAAGTTTACTTGTCAAGAATTCCCAGCATATCATTTTTTTACCTCAAATGTGAGGTATAGCTTCTACCCCCCCCCCTAAATTACGCGGTTCTAGGCTATTTATCCTATATTTTTAAACTTTTGTGCACTTAAAAAAGAACATAAAAATATCGGGGCATCTGTCTGTCAGACATCCCGATACGTTATAATTCTGACATAGCAAATACTTGCTATAAGCTACTAGCCGGAATCGAACCGGCGACCTACTGATTACGAATCAGTTGCTCTACCGACTGAGCCATAGTAGCGTACACTAAATATAATACTATTTCATTTTCTAATTGTAAACCCTATGTTTGTAATTTATACAAGATTTTATCAACTATTTTATTTCATATCTTACCGCTACATTTTTATATTGTGTTTTTTTGCGCTTTTAACTGTACTTTTTATTTGTGGTATATATTTTTCAGTTTACAAACTTATCTCTTTATAATTTGCAATTTTTCTATTTTTTTTAATTTTATGTGTTGACAAACAATGTATCACATGATATTATAATCAAGTCGCTGGCGGACAGCGATAACAATTAAATAAGCAGTCGTGGCGGAAT
>DJDY01000107.1 GCA_002435585.1 Lachnospira sp. UBA5912 | reverse complement strand
TTCTCATATATGATGTCGTCCGTCTGTTAAGAATGTGTGCTAAACAGTAATTTAACTAAGCAACAATATCTTACTCTTCATCCTCCACTGGTTCATCCCAGTTATGGTATACATTCTGGACATCATCGTCTTCATCAAGAAGTGCAAGTATTCTTCTCATCTTCTTAATATCCTCTTCTGATGTGAGTTCTACTGTTGTCTGAGGAATCATAGTAACTTCTGCTGATGCAAAAGTAATACCTTCGTTTGAAAGCGCATCACTTACTGTACCGAAATCATCAGGAGCTGTTGTTATTTCATAGCAGTCTTCTTCTTCGTTAAAATCATCTGCGCCTGCATCAAGTGCAAGCATCATAAGGTCATCTGCATCCTTATCGCATTCTTCCTTGTCAACGATTATCTGACCCTTATTATCAAACATGAATGATACACATCCAGGTGTACCTACATTACCGCCACCCTTTGTGAATGCGTTTCTTATGTTAGAGGCAGCTCTGTTTCTGTTATCTGTTAAAGCTTCAACAATGATTGCTGTTCCGTTTGGTCCATATCCTTCATATGTAACTGATTCAAAGTTAGACATGTCTGTACTTGCAGCTTTCTTAATAGCTCTTTCGATTGTATCGTTAGGCATGTTTGCTGCTTTACACTTTGTAACAACCTGTCTTAACTTACTATTATTATTAACATCAGGTCCACCTTCTTTAACGGCAACCATAATCTCCTTACCAAGTCTTGTAAATATCTTACCCTTAGCAGCATCATTAGCAGCTTTCTTATGGGCTATGTTAGCAAATTTTGAATGTCCTGACATTTTATTTCTCCTTTTTATCTCAATTATCTAAAATACGCCGACAGATATTTTATCACTCTTTAACTGACTTTTCAAGTAATAATACAAAATCTTCTATTGGCATAGGTCTGTAATAATAATATCCCTGTGCGTATATGCAGCCATTCTCAACGAGGAAATCTGCCTGTTCTTTAGTCTCCACACCTTCTGCAATCATATCTATGCCGAGATCCTTTATCATTCTTATAACATTCTTTAAAAGTATCCTGCCTTTATCACTAGCTATATCATCAACAAATGTCTTATCTATCTTAACTTCATCAACGTGTTCATCCTTAAGCATACCTAGCGATGAATATCCTGAGCCAAAATCATCCATGGAAAATCTGTATCCATAATCCTGTAATGATTTAACTTTTCTATAAAGACTGTTCTCCTCACTTGTGAAAGCACTTTCCGTTATTTCTAAAGGTATAAGTTCAGGACTGATACCATATTTATCAGTAAGCACTCTTAACCGTTCTATGAAGTTTTCCTGATAAACATGCATTCTTGACACATTAATGGATATAGGAACAGGATTTAAACCTTCTTTCTTTAGCTTGCTGATATTGCGGCATACTTTATCCCACATATAATTATCAACATCAAGAACATATCCGTTCTTTTCTATAACTGGTATGAATTCGTCTGGATATACCATTCCTCCATCTGGAAGCTTCCACCTTACAAGTGCTTCTCCTCCAATTATCTGTCCTGTCCTCATATCAACCTTTGGCTGTACATATGTTTTGATATGGTCATTCTTAAGCGCTGGCAATATGTCGTTTTCTATCTTTTTTTCTACAAGCATTCTTTCACGCATATCTGTATCATAGAACTCATATACACGGAACACTTTGCCTTTTATATTCTGTATTGCCAGATCTGCATAATCACACATAAGACTTATATCCATATTATTGTCATTAATGCATATTCCAAATGCCGGTATTATCTTACATGATATATCATATCTGTCTATCTTCTTTTTGATGTTGCTGGCTATGTCTACAAGCTGTTCTTTTTTATCAAACGCTGTACATAATGTAAATATATCTGCCCTGAAATGTCCAGCAACTGAATACTGACCGACATATTGTGCAAACAGGTTAGATATATACTTTAAAAGTTTGTCTCCCTCCTGCCTTCCGCAGAACTCATTGACCGTCTTAAAACGATATATATCCATTCTTATAACTGCGAACTGCTTATCCTTATTATTCCTCATCAATTCGTTAGACTGATAAAAGAATGCCTTAATTCCATACAACCCTGTTAATGGTGACTCGTTACTGTTAATATTATTGTCAGCCATCTTTTTTAATGAATATAAATAAAGTTCATCTCTCTCTATCCTGGAAGCTGTAGTTTTTTTCTGTTCAATATCTCCCGTATGTTCCATAAGCCTCTCCAATATGTTGTTATTCACGTTTATTTTTGCTAATTATATCACATAATTGTACAAAAAGCAAAAAAACATTGTTATATTGAGTCTTTTTTGTCTCAATATAACAATGTTTCGTCTTAAATATTGATAATTAGAGATTTGCTTTAATCTTTTCTATCATTTCTGTATATTCTGCATCTGTTAAGTACTTCTTATCAGGATTCATAAGGAATACACCGCCCCATTCAAATTCATCCTTATATTTAGGACAAAGATGGAAATGAAGATGATGTCCAGTATCACCATAAGCACCATAGTTTACCTTATCTGGGTGAAAAGCTTTCATAATAGCTCTTGCAACTCTTGCAACATCCTCAAAGTAAGCTGCTCTTTCTTCTGCTGTAAGCTCATTCATATCACCTACATGTTTCTTGTGAGCAACGATACATCTTCCTGGATGGCTCTGCTCCTTGAAAAGATATACCTTAGATGTTTCTAATTCACAGATTTTAATACCGAACTTAGCAACAAGTTCGCCTTCCATACAGTATGCACAATTCTGATCTACCATATCTGTATCCTCCTTATAATTAAAATCACTATAAATAACTAATAAGCAGTCCAGCCAGCAGGTTAAACCGCTTATCAGCTAATATCTTTATATATCAATTATTAAATGTCTGAATTATTAATTATTCAGCATCCTTGATTGAGAAGCTTATTCTTCCCATCTTATCCTTACCCATACACTTACACTTAACAACGTCACCAAGAGTAAGAACATCTTCTACCATATTAATTCTTTCCTTAGAAATCTTAGAAATGTGAACCATTCCTTCCTTGCCCGGTGCAAACTCGATAAAAGCACCAAACTCTTTGATGCTTACAACTGTACCGGTAAAGATCTGTCCTTCCTTAAAATCGGTTGTGATGATTTTTATCATATCAATGGCCTTTGCGATTGCCTCCTTGTCTGTTCCACAGACAGAAACCGCACCATCATCTGTAATATCAATCTTGACACCGGTACGGTCGATAATCTCGTTGATGGTCTTACCCTTCTGTCCGACAACATCGCCGATCTTGTTTGGATCGATCATAATCTGCTCAATTTTTGGTGCCCACTCGTTTACTTCCTTGCGTGGCTCTGCGATTGCCTTGCTCATAACCTCATCCATAATATAGACACGTGCCTCACGGGTGCGGGCGATTGCCTCCTCAACGATCGGACGGGTCAGACCATGGATCTTGATATCCATCTGGATGGCTGTGATTCCGTCATGGGTACCGGTTACCTTAAAGTCCA
>DJDY01000133.1 GCA_002435585.1 Lachnospira sp. UBA5912 | reverse complement strand
TCCATACCATTGGAATTTCCTGATTCTCTGCTTAAGTCTGTGTGAAATAAAACATCATACCGCATACGATCCGCTGCAATCGGATTATTGATGTAATTATACTTATATGTATTCCAGTTGTTCGCCAGTTTCTTAGGACATAATACAAGTACAGATTTATTTCGATTCTCGTAATACTTTATTACAGACAGAGCAGTGAATGTTTTTCCTAAACCTACTGAATCTGCCAGGATGCATCCGTTATACTTCTCCAGTTTATTGATAATTGCTAACGCAGCATCCTTCTGGAAATTATAGAGCATCCCCCATATCTTGCTTTCTTTAAATCCTGTCGCCTCATTTGGCAGGACATCCTCCGAAACATCTTCAAGAAATTCATTGAAAATGTTGTATAGTGTTACAAAATACAGATAATCCGGGGAATTTTCATTATAAACAGTTGTGATGTTCTCAATCACTTCATCTGTCACTTCCTGAAGTTTTGATGAATCATTCCATATCTGTTCAAATAATTGCAAGTATGCTGTACTCATTGGAGCTTCTGATTTCTGGACCATATAATAAGCATTATTTCCACGTTCACAGCCTAAATCTACTGTTGTAAATCCGCTTAATGGCATATAATTCTTATCATCTACATTAATAAATCCCATCATATTTTCATTTGTCACATTTGACTTGAATACTGCCTTTTTACGAATCCACTCCGCACATTCTTTTGCAATTGCCTTCTGTGTCATCTCATTACGAAGCTTAACTTCAAACTCTGAACCAAACAGATTTTTCTCACGTTCCTGTCTTGGTATATAAAATTCCCTCTTTTCACGCTTTGCTTTTTCCTTAATGAATGTTGGTGATGTGAAAATAAAACGCAATTCATCCACATTTTTAAGTTCTTTTTTTAATTCAGCAAATGCATAAATAGAAAAGCAGGCTGCAGCAATAGATACTTTACTGCCATTATGTATTTCAGTTGTCAAATCTTCTTTTAGTGTCTTATTGACATTATCTATTATTTCCAATTCCGTCTGCCTCCTTTGTTTGTACTATGCATTATGCTTATTTTTCTTGTATCTTGCATCCGCTGGCTTCTGTGCAGTATCAGGAATCAACCACATTTTCCCCTTCTTAATCGCACCATCAACTCTTCCCTCAGTGCATAAAACACCTATTCTTCTAGTAGAAATATTCCATACCTTTGAAAGTTCTGTTGCTGTTAAATACTCCATAATTGAAACCTCCATAATAAGAATATTATATTCTATTATCGGAATAATAGCAATCAGAAATATTGTTTGTTTTTTCCTTTAATCTCAATAAATATCAGATGGATTTATGCAACTTTCACAAACAGATAGGATAAATCAATATCCTATCTGATGCACCCCTTCATTATTCACTTTCCCTAACAATTTCATTATCTGTTGTATCATCTATACCCGTGGTGGTTATCCTACACACAACCCCTCCATCAACTACAAATACTACCTTTCCCTTCGCCTTATCTCCAATCTTGTCATACAGCCTGCCAGCACTCATAGACTCACCTTTAACAGTAAAAGGACTGTTAGCCACATATCCTATCTTTCCAAGTCCTTTTATCTTTACCTGTATTGCTTCTTTGTCGTACTCATTATCCGGCTCTTTCTCAAGTTTAACTTTCATTCCTTTTTCCATAAAATCACTTCCAAAATAATGACTGCAACCTGCTATTGTAAAATAAAATTCTTCCATAGTGGTCTCCTTTCCGCAAAACTTTATCAGCTTTACCAATCTTCTCCGTACTCATCCATTGCATCATCTACACCATCTGCATAATCGCTGTCTCTGTCATATCTATCATAGTCATAATCGCCATCCATATAGATATCATCATAGCCATCATCATAAGAGTCATATGTACTCTTCTTTGTCGTTATGCTTTTCTTTGTGCCGCCACTATATGATGAATTATTTGTTGAATTTGATTTACTATTGTAACTACTGCTTGAACCAGAGCTACTTGTACTGCTCTTAGAAGTACTGCCGGATGATTTATTGCTATATGATGAACTGCTATATGATGAACTGCTATGTGATGAACTGCTATGTGATGAACTGCTATGTGATGTACTGCTTCCAGTATATGGTTTATGCAGATAACAATAACTACTTCCACTTGCCTGCTTATTATCACATCCTGCCTTAATGCACTTAGGCTCACTTGCTTCACCTATTGAACCTATTACAAACAGAACACCTATTATCACAAAAAATATTGCCAGTCCCTGTCCAAATGAATTCTTTCTCATACAAATCAGCCTCCCTTGCAAAAAACTCAGTCAAAATCATAATCATCCGGGTCTAACCCTGCTTCTTCCAATGCCTCTGCCCTGTCATCAGGATCCATAAGTTCTAATTCATCAACATCAAGTCCTGCTGCCATTGCATCAATCTCAAAATCATCCTTTGCGTCATCCTCAAAGTCTCCGATATCTCCAAATAATGCTTCATGTTCTTCCCTGCTAGTACAAAGCATTTCTTCTGCAAACATCATTTCCGCACCATCTATTTCGCCATCGCCATTTAAATCCATCCAATCTCTCATTGCTATACCTCCTGTAATCAAGAATTATCAAGGTTATTTGTTTATTTCTGATTATATAGTACTACTTATGCTGTCCTATAATCATCCCTTATATATCGAATTTTTGTTCTTTTGCCTGCTTATTCATCATCTTCATCAAGTGGATGTTCTATTTTTTCTTCCATGTAATCAATAATATCACCAATCATAAGCACTATCTCTGACACTGCAACTAATATCTATCCAGCCTTTGCCAGTGTCTTTCCAACATGATCATCTGTTTTTTTCATTTTGCTCATTATCTACAGACTGCATTTTTGTCACTTCACTATGTTCCGGGACTTCCATTATATCTTCAATTTCTGCCAGATTATCTTCACAGGTATCAGCCAGCGATTCACAATCAATGCAACCTCTATACATTACAAAAACCGCCAGCAGAAATGCCATTTCCAACATTTCCACCAGCGGTTTTTATAGTTTTAATTCAATTTAAACTCAATTATCAATATCCAATATCAAAGTATCCATACTTAACCAGCCACATACTAAAGAATCACACGTCGTCTATTGATTATTCAACAACAATTAATTCTGCTTATGGATAATCTTCTTAGGACACTTCTCAGCACACTTGCCACAGCCAACACACTTAGACTGATCAATATGTGCGATATTGTTCTCAACAGTGATAGCACCATACTCACACTGCTTTGTACATAACATACAGCCGATACATCCAACAGAACATACCTGCATAACATCTTTACCCTTGTTCTGTGAAGAACAGTTAACTGCGTAAGAAGCCTTATATGGAATAAGCTCGATAATGTGCCTTGGACAAGTGGCAACACACTTGCCACATGCTTTACATTTTTCCTTATCTACTACTGCTACACCATTAACTACGTGGATAGCATCGAATGGACAAGCCTTAACGCATGAGCCGTAACCCATACAGCCATATGTACATCCCTTAGGACCACCATTAGGTGCTATGTTCATCATAGTACAATCCTGTACACCAGAATATACATAATTATTCTTAGCCTTGTCACAATCACCGCCACACTTAACGAATGCTGTCATACGTTCCTGGCTTCCTGCCTCTTCTCCCATGATAGCTGCTATCTTGGCTGCTACTGGAGCACCACCAACTGGACATGCGCCACAGTCAGCTTCACCTGCTGCTATAGCCTTTGCAAGCGCATCACAGCCTGCGTATCCACAACCACCACAGTTGTTACCTGGAAGTTCTGCTCTTACATCTATTTCCTTCTGGTCAACCTCAACTGCAAACTTCTTTCCCATGAATCCAAGGAAGAGTCCAAGAAGAAGACCTGTTACGCCTACGGCACAAGCCGCAATAATAATACCTGTCATTATTCAATATCCTCCTTAGATTATTCCTGAAAATCCGAAAAATGCAATTGACATAAGTCCTGCTGTTAAAAGAACGATAGGCATTCCCTTGAAACTTTCTGGAACATCATTGTCCTCTGTACGCTCACGTACACCAGCCATTAAAATAATAGCTATTGTGAAACCAACGGCTGTACCAAGACCGCTTACAAATGATTCAATTAAATTGTATGAATTCTGTACATTTGT
>DJDY01000187.1 GCA_002435585.1 Lachnospira sp. UBA5912 | reverse complement strand
TGATTATATTGGTGCAGGAGATGCATACTGTGCAGGTATAATCTATAGCCTTATCAACGGTTTTGACCCTCAGAAGGCAGTTGAATTCTCTAATGCTGCAAGCTGCCTAAAGCACACTGTAAGCGGTGATTATAACCTTGTTTCTGTTGATGAGGTTATGAAGCTGGCTTTTGCTAAAGCTGGAAATGAAGTATCACGATGATATTAATCACAGATACAATAACATTTATCTGCTGCTAATGTATAAGATATATCTGGATTGTTATAATTACTTTTCAATCTAATGGCTTTAATATTTTAACAATTACAATATATATCATTATGTAAAACAGGACTTTTGCAATAATATAGCGCAAAAGTCCTGTTTTTATCTATGTTAAATTCAATAACTATTTTTATATTTTTACTGTAATCATCATTATTTTCCAATGTTTGCAAACAATTTTATGCACATTTTCTACAATTTCCCAACTTTTTCTAAAAATTATAATGCATTTTTACATAAGATGTGATATTATTAAAAAGGATTTTTCGTGAAATTTAATAAATTTAATTATAAGAGTGAGAAGGTTGAAATGTATGTTTGGAAAAAAGAAAGTAAATCATGTGCTATCAGACCATGATGCACAATTATTATTAGATTCTATTGATACAATTATTACAGGTAATTTTGACAATATTAATATATCTTCATTTGACAACTCTGACATTGGAATCAAGATTAACTCTATGCTTTTTTCAATGAAACAGGTAAACAACCCTGTTGTTATGAGATTAAACGAAACTATGGGCGTTATAGGCGATAATGGACTTATGAAAGATACATTTGAGCAGGTTGAGGCTCAGACTAAATCCATAAAGAATATGGAAAATGCCAGTACACATCTTGAAGATTCCATAGACAATATTTCAACTGCTATGGGGCATATACGTGACAATACCCACGACATTATGTCAGTATCACAGAATGTAACATCTGATATGAACGATAGTGTTACTGCCGTTAATGAATCTTCTAAACGTATAGAGGTCATCAATAAAAGTGTTCAGGATTTCAAAGGTAAGATTGGTAAGATTGAAGAGATAGTAGACCTTGTCAAGAAAGTTGCCAACCAGAGTAATCTTCTTGCTCTCAACGCTTCCGTAGAAGCCGCAAGAGCTGGTGAGTCAGGTAAGGGCTTTGCTGTAGTTGCCAACCAGGTAAGAGCACTGTCGACTAATACAGCAGAATCTGCAGAGGATATAGTTAAGTATGTTTCTGAACTTCGGGAAAGTATTGATGAACTTGCTGCTGCCATGGATGAAACAACCAACAGTCTTGCTGAAGGTAATGCCAAAGTTGAAAACTCTATCACTGCCATGGAACAGATGAACGAACAGCTTGATAGCATACGTGAACGTGTTGACAGCGTTTTCAATGATATAGATACCCAGACCAAGGTCACACGTGCATTCTCTAAACAGATTGAAAATATATCACAAAGCTATAATACTCTGTCTAACGACTGTCTTCAGACCGGTAAACGTGTCTTTAAAATCGGACGTTATCTTGACAAGACAAGAAGTGATCTCGTGCGTGGATGCTCGCAGATAACTGAGCAGGACTGGGTGCGGGTATTTGAAGTTGACCACTTCGTTCTTACATGGCGTGTATATAACAACATAGTTGGATTCGAACATCTCCAGAAGAAACAGGTAGATAATCCTGAAAGATGTAAGCTTGGCAAGTGGCTTAAGCAGGTAACTGATGAACAACTGTTACACAGTAAAGAATACATTTCTCTTAAAAAATCACATGAGGATTTGCACAGATATGCAACTTTATCATGGCAGGCCAATGAAGATGGCGATCATAATAAAGCAATATCTTATTTTGACGAAACTTACAAATCATATGAAGAATTCGATAACGCTCTTCATCGTTTCCAGAATAAAATGCACTCCCTTGGATACAACGATATAACACAGATTGTTGCATTTGAACATGCATAAGCTGTAACATAAAAAGCATGATATATAGCAATCAATAATATTTATATTATAATCCCGGATAATAAATGTCCTTCAATGTAAAACATACCACTTTACAGGTGTTATGTTGATAATATATATTAATACACAGTTATTAATATATATTAGTCAATACATTAACAGTATCAACATCTTATTAACCGGGATTTTATTATAATATAATACAGTCTTTCTCAGAATTTTTATATATCAGAACCAGTATTAAACTGAAGCCGATGGACATTGTGGAGGATTATCTTCACATACTGGCTGGCATCCTGTATCACAATCCTTCTTAAGATTCCCCTCACAATATGGTGGACTAAGATCCAGTGGCTTAATGGCAAGGTTAAGCAGATTACCACATACGAACTTCATCTCATCTGAATTTTCCTCTGATACTATACTTCCCTTTGGTGTAACTATTTTTCCTGCACTTGCTACTCTGTAGCCGGCATAGTACAGACTCTGTAGTATAAATGTAATACCAACTGTTATTTCGTCTGATGTTGTATCAAGATTAAGTACTTTCGGTATCGCATACAGATTAAGTCCCTGCGTTATGCCATTATTGCCTGATAAAAATCCTGTATAGTTAAGCGCTGGTGAGTATGTCTGTGGTTCACCTCCTGCTCTGTTATAAGATACTCCATAAGGTGCAAATATCTCAAGTTCAACCGATGCAGGATTGACATCTTCATCATACGTTGAAGATGTTGTATCTGCAGGAAGATATACTGCTGTTGGATATATAGTAGTTACAAGTCTGCAATTCTCATCAAACAGATTCATTGCAAATGTTACAGTAAGATTAGAAAGTGTAACCGAATAACAGTTAGGTCTTCCTGGTATCTGGTTTATTATAACATCACCATCTCCGTTACCATACTCATACGCAACATCAATAACACTGGCTGTTGCATTAGTAACAGTAGGATAAGCTGTTGATATATCCACTCCTGTGCCAAATGTTGCACATAAATTAATACCAATCTGGTCATATATAAGCGGTGCATACAGACTAAGTTCAGATGGTGAACCACATATAGGATTCGTACATACATCAAAACAGCCATTAGGCATACCAGATACTACATCACTTACTATTCTGGTGCCACATCCATTTTTTTTGCATTTGCATCTGGCCATATCATATTCCTTCCTTTTATAATTCTTACTATATTATATGTTCTAAAAACCTTAATGCTACCATACATTTTAATAAGAATCAGAAATGAGGATTATTATGTCTAATGTATATCCTGTTGGCAATAACAGACAGCTTATCATATATGCCGCCGGTTCTAATATATTCTTAAGAATTGCCCACTGGGGCGGATTAGAACGTCCTATTATACTTGCCACTGATTATAGCCATGGACTTAATGAGTGTATATATAATGGCACTCTTTATTATGCATATGTTTCTACTGATAATTCTCTTTATGTCAGAAATATCATGGAAAGCCAGTGTATATATACAATAAATGGGAATACAAGTCCCCAATATTACAATCCATTTATAGGAATATGTAATGCTTCTATTCTGCTTTTTTACCTGAAAAACAATCCCGTAACTGAATATTATAGTCTTCACTGTTTGTCACTGACTAATCCAAAAGACACAAAAGACCAATATGAAGCATTTCCAGTTCCTCTTCCGTCATGCGTAACGAATATATCTGATTATCATATCTGTAAAGCTGATAACAAGCTTATTCTATACGTTAATAAAAGGGTGTTTTTTATTGAAGAAATCGGACATATAAAAGAACTAAAAACAATATCTGATATAAAGGAATCTATCAAAAGCGATTATGAACAGCAAATCAATGAATTAAAAAACAGATATACTTCCAATATTAATAATATAAATGAATTGAACCAGAAAAAAATAGCTGCCTGCCAGGCAAAAATAGATGAACAGGCAGCTGTTATTAACAGTATTAAGTCTCAATATAATGAGCTTATGAATGTTGCATGCAAATACAGGGATGAAGCTATAAAATGGCGTTCCAAATTCATCTAAGCATCATATACATGTTCCACTTATTACATACAGTATAGTTATTGTAATTTATCTTGCATAATGTACCTTTAACAGACTAAGTCCTTTTGCTGGTGCAGTTGCTCCAGCAAGAGCTCTGTTCTTAGCTTCTATAAGAGATGTCATACTCTCAGGTGTTCTCTTATGGAATCCAACTTCTAACAACGTACCTGAAAGAATCCTCACCATATACTGTAAAAATCCTGTTCCATGATATGTCATGTTAAGATATGCACCTTTAAGCGATATATCTATTGAATATATTTCCCTGACTGTTGATTTTTTCATCTTTGGATTACCACAAAAGCTCGCAAAATCATGTACTCCAACCAGATAAGAAGCTGCTTTTTTCATAGCCTCAACATCAGGCATAGCACCTGTTATATATACGTATTTTCTGTTAAATACAGGCTTTTTATCCCCAACATAACATGTATAACAGTAAGTTTTCCCCATTGCATTGTATCTGCTGTGGAAACGTTCTGAGGCGATTCTTACCTCCTGTATACATATATCTTCTGGTAGATACTTATTCATATATTCACATATCTGTTTCTCTGACATTGTTGTATCCATATGAGCATTTGCCACCATTCCTTTGGCATGTACACCTGCATCAGTTCTTCCAGCACCTGTTACCTCTATATCCTCACCTGTCATCTGTGAAAGAACACTTTCCAGCTTACCCTGAATAGTCATATCCGTGTTTGGCTGATGTTCCCATCCATAATATCTCGTTCCATCATACGATATTATCATTTTATAATTATTCATATATTATTTATCTCTTTCTTATTTCTTATCTGCTTTATGTTTCAGCCTTTTCTAACTGTTATTTATACCGGCTCTTATTAATTCAATCCTTAAGTTTATGCGTTTCAATCATATATTATTACTTAACTCCATCTTTTTTACATATGTCATTAAGACAACATTTATCACAATGAGGTGTTGTTCTTGCTGTGCATACTTCTCTTCCATGTATAACCAGTCTATGGCACAGGTCACTTCCTTCATTTGGTGGTACTATCTTCCATAAAGCCATCTCCACTTTCTTAGGATCTTTTTCATCTTTGATTAGACCAATCCTGTTACATAGACGTATACAATGTGTATCTGTGACTATTGCAGGCTTTCCATATACATCTCCCATTATAAGGTTAGCACTTTTTCTTCCAACACCTGGAAGCTTTAAAAGCTCCTCCATGGTATCAGGAACCTTGTCATTATAATTCTCATGCAGCATCTTCATACATGCACTTATATCCTTTGATTTGCTTTTCCCAAGTCCACATGGTTTTACTATTCTTTCTATATCTAGTACATCTGCCTTAGCCAATGCTTCAACTGATGGATATTTATCAAACAGTCCTTTGACAACAACATTTACTCTTGCATCTGTACATTGTGCTGCAAGTCTTACACTTACAAGCAGCTTCCACGCATCATCATAATCAAGCGTACAACCTGCATCAGGATATTCTTTCTTCAGACGCTTTATAACTTCCATAACCATTTGTTTTTTTGTCATAATAATCCTCATTTCCGCATGCTTTTTACGCATCAACTCCAGTATCCCAGTTCTATTCCTTTTTCATATATTCCCACACCCTTTGCATAATAACCATATGCATTAAAATGTGTCCAATCATATCTCATCTGCTTTGAGATATTACCTCTTTTAAAGTTTTCAAGATCCTGTGTTGTCGTACCTAAGCCACATATATTAAGGCCATTCTGTATAATATAGGTTCTTGTATTGAAAAAATGATCCCCATATGCTTCTCTTAGTGCTGCCTCCCATGCTGTATCACCTATACCTATATATGAACCATCATCATTATACTTACCCTGGTTATAATCACCTCCTGATGTTCCTGGATCATCTGTATCACCTACTATTATATAATATTCGCAGCCTGAATTCAGTATTATATCATCATATTGAAGTATAAGCGTCTGGTAATCACTATCCCATCCACCATTACTTCCTATCTCTAATATAAGAATGTCATTCTGGCTATGATCCTTTGCTGCCTTTGGTATAGCTTCTGCTCCCTCTGGTATATCCACATTTCCAATAAGAGGAGGCTGTGTTGGAGCCTCTGTTTCAGGCTCAGTCGGAGCTGTGGTTGCTTGCTGTGTTGTCTGACTTTCTGTTTCCTTAGTTGTTGACTGTGTTGGTGTATTGGCAGCTGGCTGTGATTCCTGTTGTGTCGTCTGTTCAGTTGCTGATATACCACTCTCTATTGACTGTTTTTCTTTCGCTTTATCATTTTCATATGTATCTATATTTTGGGCATAAGGCTGTATTGCTGTATATTCACCTGTTTCTTCCTGCTCCATA
Organism: Lachnospira sp. UBA5912; assembly: GCA_002435585.1. GTDB lineage: Bacteria > Bacillota > Clostridia > Lachnospirales > Lachnospiraceae > Lachnospira. Next base: position 8,572 of record DJDY01000187.1, on the reverse strand, counting down.
GCATCAGCTTCTTCATCTGATGCTGCCACAACTGGCATATCAGCAGTTCTTTCCATATTATATGCTGCATATCCTCTTACGAGCTTTATACTAACTTCATCGCCTCCTATATTCTCTACAGAACATAAATATCCATTTATATACATAGTATCCGGATACTGGTTGTCCTCATATCCGTAACCGCTATAGTCTTCAGATGTAAATGCCTCTCCATTATCATCTATCAGTCTTACAGTTGCCGCTTCATCCTCACTTATAGTTACAGTTCTGTCTGTATATAGTTTTATTCCTCCAGCTCTGTAAGCTATTTCATAAGATGTTTCACCCGGCACACCAAAATTATATGTAGTTATACCTGTTAAATACTGTATTGTCCTTGGTGATGACCATCCTGTTATATTCATGCCATTAACATCTGCATTTACGCTTGTATTACCGATTCCAAACACCATACTATCGCCAAAATAAGAAATATCGCGTGCCATGCCATCATATGGTGTTACTTCAGCGTACAATCTTCTTGATGGTAATTCCAATGCTTCCTGGTCATCCGTCGCTATCTCGTTTTCAAAGAATTCTTCTATCTTATCTTCTTCTACATCTTCATCATCTTCTGTTTCTTCTGTTGTTTCCTCTGTTGTTTCTTGTGTTGCCTCCGTTGTATTGTCTGCAATCTTAACTATTTCTTCAATATTCTCCTTTTTTTCGTTTCTTTTTATACTGCATACTGAAACAGTTGTTACAACTGCTATTATAATAACAAGAATTACCGCAGTCGTGATCAATGATGCTTTCCTGTTATCTTTTATTTTTTCTACACATTTGTGCATTAAGCTTTTTAAGCCATTCTTATTGTTGTTTTCTGTACTAGTCTTTTTACTCTGTTTTTTTATTTTATTATTCACTCTGCTTTTCTCCATTCTATTTTCAGTTCCACGCTCTTAAATTTTAACACGTCATAATTTTATTATTTCCAATACCCCAGTTCTACTCCTTTTGCATATATTGCTACTCCCTTTGCATAATATCCATAAGAATTAAAATGTGTCCAGTCAGACCTTAGCTGTTTTGATATTCTTCCCCTTCTGAATCCTCTATAGTCCGCCTTCGTTGCCCTTAATCCCACATCTGTCAAGCCATTTTCTATAAGATAAGTTCTCATATTAATAAAATGCTCACCATATGCTTCCCTTAAAGTTGCCTCCCATGCCGTATCTCCTATTCCAATATAAGTTCCATCATCGTTACGGAAGCTCTGCGATGTATCGGCTATTGAACTTCCCGGATCATCTGTATCTCCAACTATTATATAATAATCACAGCCAGCGTTCTGTATCATGGCATCATACTGGCTTATAAGCTGTTGGTAATTATCCCATCCGCCATTACTGCCTATCTCAAGAATAAGAATATCTCCTCTTCTTTCATATGATGCCTTAGTTATAACTTCTGTTCCTTCATACACCGTTGTAAATGCATCATATGTTTCGCCTTCTTCTGAATATCTGCATATATATAATCCGCTTTGCTCTGTTCCTGTTATCTTAAACATATCATCGTTAATGTATACAATATCCGGTTCATGTGGCTCTGCATATCCATATGCACTGAAATCTGCCATGTAAACAGGATTGCCATATTCATCAACTATGCTTACTTCCACACTGTCATCATATCCAACCTCGAATGTATTATCAACATACATCTTTATTCCACCCTGCCGTAGTGCTATCTCATTAGATGTTTCTCCTGAAACTCCAAGATTGTATACCTTAATTCCTGTAAAATATTCCAATGTGTCAGGAGTAGTCCATCCGGATATATCAAGTATACCTTCACTATCAGGGACATAAGCCTCTCCTGCACCAATTCCAAACATCATGGAATCCCCCCAGCATGATATTGACCTTGACTCACCATCATACGGAACAAGTGCAGAATCAAGAGTTCGTGGTGGAAGTTCATATGCTTCTTCATCCTCTTCTGGTATTATGCTGCTCTCACTATCACTATATTCTGTTGTCCGTTCGCTGTTCCTATATCCATCAATACGGCTTTTACCTGCCATAACTATGACACTTACCGCAGTGAGTACAACTACAGCAGTTACTATTATTCTTATGCATTTAACATATCTATTATAGTTTTTTTCAGATTTCATTCAACCATCTACTTTCTACATTATGATGTAAATGTCAAAATGCTTAATGCACCTGACCTTATATATTACGTAATTGCCTGGTACCTGTCACATTTCTTATATTCCCCAGAATATATTTTTCCATACATCATCCTCAGCATACATTAATAGTAAAACTGCCAGTAACTACATGTCTGACCACAATATAATAATATACTTCCAAGATTACCATTAGCTTACATTTTCTTTATTTTTCATAAATTCGTAGTTTTTATATAAAATAACATTAGGGGCAAAAATTATATTCTGCCCCTAATCATGTGTTAATAAATCTTTATATCTTCTGTGTATTATTATCCGATATGATTATTATTCTTTGTAGTTCCTGTTGACGTAATTACCTATCTCGATGCTGTCCTCTGGCATACGACAGCCAACTATATAATTGCCGTCGCTGTCTGTACTTCTTATAGCCACACCTTCAAGCAGCTTTCCCTGTTCTATTGGGAAATCAGGAATACTTACAACCATATTCTTTCCATTACATTCTGCAAATTCTGTTGCTTTGGTCATGAATGCAAATCCGTTAGCACTTATATTGACCATTTCACCTGTAAATGTATTCTCTGCATCATCAGAAAATACTATTGTACATTTGTTATGTATTGGCATTCTTGTGTACTTTCTTCTGTTTACAATACTTGGAAGTGAAGACACCTCAAGTCTGCATATATCTTCCTTACATTCTGTTGCTCTCTTGGCTGATACGTTTGACCAGCGGTAAAGCACATTACCTGCTACAATCTCTATCTCGAATCTTAAAGAAGGATTGTTTACATCAACATCTTCTTTTTTATCAAACCGAACAAACAATGCACCATCTTTCTGCTCAACTATCTCACCACTATAATCCTTATCTGATGGCTTACCAGCTATAAGCTGTCTTACTGTGCATCTCATACCCTGCTTGATGTCCTGGATTCCCATAAATCCACCTACACCAAGCTTCTCCATCATAGCTCCTACTACACTCTCTATCTTATTAACGTTACGTGCAGATTCTTCATACTTGCTAAGCATGATTTTTGTGCTCTCATCAGCATTGGCTATACAGTCGTTAATAACCTGCATAACACTCTCAATCTGCTTCATATTATCAACCATGTTATGGTTAGAGCTTTCAACCTCCTGCATAGCAGAATCTACAACACCGATATGCTCTCCTATCTGGTTAGAATCTGTTGCTATACCAGATACGCTTTCGTTAACTTTTACAATCTTCCCCTGTGTATCCTGAATAAGTGATAATATGCTTGTTACAGACTCAAGCATTCTGCTTGACGTATTACCAAGATGGTTAAGTGCTGCCATGATTCTATCTGATGATTCCTGTGTCTCATCACTAAGATTCCTTATCTCATCAGCTACAACAGCAAAGCCTTTTCCTGCATCACCAGCTCTTGCCGCCTCAATAGATGCATTAAGTGCAAGAAGATTAGTCTGAGAATTAATCTCTTCAATAGTACCTGTTTCTGTCTTAACTTTCTCAAACTCCTGCTGGAACTCTCTTAGGATGTCATCTACATCACCCGATAATCTTGCCATTGTATTGGTACTTTCAACAACATCAGAAAGTTCCTTTGAACTCATATCTGTATGCTCGACTGACTCACTTACCAGTTTAACAACATTATTGATAAGAGAGGCAACATTCTCAACCTGATTATTAATCTTGGTTGTCATCTCTGTAGACGAATTAGTCCTGTCACGAAGAATATCATTGTTACGTGATAATTCATTCATGCTTGTTACAACAAAGTTGGCACCCTGCTTGTTCTCTTCCTCAAGTTCACGTACAACTGTGATTCCATCGACAATCATATTACTTGAATCTTTAACCTGTTCAACCGTTTTAACCACTCTGTCAAGATCATCTTTAATCGAATCTGTAAGTGCACCATCTGAAAGATTCAGATGATTGATAGACATAACATAACAAACATAACTTAATATTATACATGATATCTCTAACATATAATTATCTATATCTGCCACGGTATTCATACCTAACGCCGTATATCTGTATATTGAAGCCAGCACAAGTATAACACCATTAAATACACCGCATCGTATCATAAACTTTCTGTCCTTAAACAGAATAATCATGCTCGCAACTGGAAATATATATGCAAAAGAAAGCATTGTCTGACTCGTACATACTATATAACCATAGAATATTCCATAACCTATCGTTATTGCAAGCTTATAAAGAGGGGCATTCTTTCCCTTAATCTTAAGATATACGCATCCAATAATATATGGCACCCAGCATAATAAAAGAAATGGAACTATATATTTCTGTTCATATGTTCCCTTGGTTATATTAGAACAATACTGTCCTGTAAGTAACAGATTAAGCAGGAACCATACATTCCTTGTCTTAATATTAGCTCTTGCTTTAAATGCTTCCGCATCATACACCTTACTCATACACAATACCTACCTTCCATAATTATTCACACAGCAGATATCATCCAACTAAACATTATTCAATCAATTTCACTTAAAATTAAAATCAAATATCATCTTTATATTGAATTAACCGCACCTAACTTATGCCCGAATATTAAATTAACCTTACTTAAGTTACGCTCTAATAGTCTCTATGACACATGTTTATAGTATATATCTAAATATGACAAAATTCAACAAAAAGCTACCCAACTATACTAATTTATACATAATAATTATGCATATATATTTTATAATTATTATTAAAAAAATCCGATATGTACGTTTATTCTTAACGCACATACCGGATTAATTATTAATTAATAACTAACCTGATATCAATATTATACATCAGGCTTCTGTTGTTTCTGCTGCTTCATCATCATCTTCATCAGCTTCAGCATATGTCTGCTCTGTTACACTGACAACAACCTTCTCTAATACATCTGGTGAGATTGAAACATCCTTATCCTTGGCAATATCAAGGTCTTCTACCTTGAGGCTGTCACCAGGCTTAAGGTTACCAACATCTATGCTGACCTTTTCAACAAGTGCAGACTTAGTTGCCTTATATGGAATCTCCTCCATATGCTGTTCAAGTACACCCTGTACAAGTTCATGGTTAACAAGTACTATCTCAGCTACTGAACGAACCTTCTCGCCCTCTGTAAGTACCTGGAAATCAATCTCTAATGTCTGTCTCTTAATAGGGTCATAATCTACTTCCTTTACAAGGACATCATACTGCTGTCCGTCCACGGAAAGTTGTGCTTCACTACCTTTACCACAGACTGAAAGGAACTTTTCTGCTTCCTTTTTCTCAATCTGTACTGGAATTGATTCTGCAAGGCTTCTGCCAAATACATTACCAGTTACATAACCTTCTCTCCTTAATTTCTTTGCTTTGTCACTCATGCTTCTTTTTTCAGCTTTTAAAGTATTCATTTATCTTTTCCTCCAAAAATCTGATTAGCTTAGCAAGCCTTCAACAAAGAGGTGATGTTAAGTTTATCTATTTCTTTTTACGATTTGTATTATAGTACCAAAAGTAGAAACAGATTAACCAAAATTAGATTTTTTATTCGCGATTATTTGTGCAGATTTATTTGCATATAGGTAGTATAATTTATGTGATACGTTTTCTTTATTTTCTATGTATAATGATCAATGTAATCAATAAAATTCAAAAATCTATATATGTTTTCACATAAATTCTTCCATAATATTCAAGGTTAAAATAATATCAAACACAGAAATTACTATTACATGGATATATTTATATAATATTTTTACTTTTGTACTCAAAAATGTGCATACCGGTATACCGATTTTATATTTATTTAATTGACCTATGGTCAATTATCGACTATTATATGTTAGGGAAATTGTATTTTTTATGTATTTTTGTTACTTTTTAATTTTTTAGTTACTGTTCATTAGCATATTATATTAGACTTCATGACATATTGTGGACATAACTATTATTCAGACATTGACACAACGGAGGAATATATGCAGCTTATGTCGTCATTACAGCTTGAGGCTTACAATTATATCAAGAATCTAATTCTTACTCATCAGCTGGATGCTAATACACTTTACTCAGAAACTAAGTTATCCAAAGAATTAGGAATATCAAGAACACCTATGCGCGAAGCACTTCAGTGCTTAAGTCAGGATGGTTATATAACTGTTATTCCAAGCAAAGGATTCAGAATAAGACAATTAAGTCAGAAGGACATGAAAGAAACTATCCAGGTAAGATGTGCTATAGAGGGCTTCTGTACACAATGTCTTGCTAACGAATACAATACACCTAAAGGTCAGAAAACTATTGAAAAACTGGGAGAGATTCTTAACAATCAGAAGAATTCCCTTAACGTTGATGATAACTACGAAAGCTTTATAAACTATGACCATGAGTTTCATCTTGTTCTTGTTAACTACATAGAAAATGAAGAGATTAATCATATGTTCCAGAGACTTATGTACCTTATCAGACTAACAACCCAGTCTGCTCTACAGGTGGAAGGCCGAAGCATCGGAACTGTTGATGAACACGAAGAATATTTCAATAAACTAAAGGCCGGCGATGGTAATGAAGCATACAGGATTCTTATTGATCATCTTATGATGCCTCTTAATATTGTTAAGCCGGAAATTTAACTTTCAAAAACCAGATTAATTCTAATCTTTCTTTATCTTATCTTGATTTTCTCTTAAATCCTGGTAAACACCGGGATTTACAATTAATACATATATAAAATAAATTATATAAAAAACTCCACATCCCTGCCATGTAAGCAGAGTATGTGGAGCTTTTATTATTAAACTACAATCTGATATATATGCTTGTAATCAGTTCTTTATTAATCCAGCTAATTATAACTGAGGACCAGCAGCAACTAAAGCCTTACCAGCTTCGTTTCCTGTATACTTAACGAAGTTCTTGTTGAATCTTTCAGCAAGATCCTTAGCCTTCTTCTCCCATTCAGAAGCATCAGCATATGTATCTCTAGGATCAAGGATACCTGAATCAACACCTGGAAGTTCTGTAGGTACTTCGAAGTTGAACATAGGAATCTTCTTTGTAGGAGCTGTGTTAATAGCACCTGAAAGGATAGCATCAATGATACCACGAGTATCCTTAATAGAGATTCTCTTACCTGTTCCGTTCCATCCTGTATTAACTAAGTAAGCCTTAGCTCCGCTCATCTTCATCTTCTTAACAAGCTCAGCTGCATACTTTGTAGGATGAAGCTCAAGGAATGCTTGTCCAAAGCAAGCTGAGAATGTAGGTGTAGGCTCTGTGATACCTCTTTCTGTACCAGCAAGCTTAGCAGTAAATCCTGAAAGGAAGTAGTACTGTGTCTGCTCTGGAGTAAGAATAGATACTGGAGGAAGTACACCAAATGCATCAGCTGAAAGGAAGATAACATTCTTAGCAGCTGGAGCTGAAGATATAGGTCTTACAATATTCTTAATATGATTGATTGGGTAAGATACACGAGTATTCTCTGTTACACTCTTATCTGCGAAATCAATCTTTCCATTTTCATCAAGAGTAACATTCTCAAGAAGAGCGTTTCTCTTAATAGCATTGTAAATATCTGGTTCTGAATCCTTATCAAGATTGATAACCTTAGCGTAGCAGCCACCTTCGAAGTTGAATACACCATTGTCATCCCATCCGTGTTCATCATCACCGATAAGAAGTCTCTTAGGATCTGTAGAAAGTGTTGTCTTACCTGTTCCTGAAAGGCCAAAGAAGATAGCTGTGTTTTCACCATTCTTATCTGTGTTAGCTGAGCAGTGCATTGAAGCAATACCCTTAAGTGGAAGATAGTAGTTCATCATAGAGAACATACCCTTCTTCATCTCTCCACCATACCATGTGTTAATGATTACCTGCTCATGGCTTGTGATGTTGAATGCTACACATGTCTCTGAGTTAAGACCTAATTCTGCATAATTCTCAACCTTAGCCTTAGAAGCGTTATATACTACGAAATCTGGCTCGAAGTTTTCAAGTTCTTCTGCTGTTGGCTTAATGAACATGTTAGTTACGAAATGTGCCTGCCATGCAACTTCAACAATAAAACGAACAGCCATTCTTGTATCCTTGTTAGCACCACAGAATGCATCTACTACAAAAAGTCTCTTGTTACAAAGCTCTTTCTTAGCAATATCCTTAACCTTAGCCCATACATCTTCTGACATTGGATGGTTATCATTCTTGTACTCATCTGAAGTCCACCATACTGTGTCCTTAGAGTTATCATCTACTACAATATACTTATCTTTAGGAGAACGACCTGTGTAGATACCTGTCATAACATCGACAGCTCCAAGTTCACTTACTCTGCCTACTTCATAACCTTCGTTAGAAGCCTTTGTCTCTTCTTCGAATAATAATTCATA
>DJDY01000011.1:30364-35925 GCA_002435585.1 Lachnospira sp. UBA5912 | reverse complement strand
AATAGAAATAAAAATAAATAAAATATAAGATAGAATATGATTAAATCTTATATTTATTAGCAGGCTATTATAATAGCATATATGCTGCTGTTGTTCTATATGTATTAGCAAAATAATTTAATAACGTAAATTTAGTAAATAATTAGATGTGGTTCAATATTATTTCATAGATTGACCCTAAACACAATATTTAAATTACCAGTTTGTAGTTGTGATTTACAAAAAATTAATAAAATAAAAAATATATTATATAGAAAGCAGATGAATATTTTGTGAAAGTATGGTAACATAGCACATACTACACCAATAAATAACTAAGGCAGAGGCATATATATATCTGTTCTGGCAAAAGAGGAATAAATATATTTAGTAATATGATTTTCTGCTTTATAAACAGGGAGGATTATATTAATGAAAATAGCAGTATCATACGAAGATGGTAATATATTTCAGCATTTTGGACATTCTAAGAATTTTAAGATATATGAAGTAGAGGATTCAAATATTGTTGATACTAAGATTATAGAAACAGAAGGTTCTGGACATAGTGCACTTGCATCAATGCTTGATGATCTTAGTGTAGATGCTTTAATATGTGGTGGCATAGGAAACGGAGCTATGGATGCACTTCTTCAGATTGGCATAGAAGTGTGTTCAGGTGTATCAGGTAATGCAGATGAGGTAGTAGCAGAGTATCTTAATGGTTAACTTATATCGCAGGGTGTTAACTGTGAACATCATAATAATGAAGAAGAACATAGCTGTGGACACTGCGGAAGTGACGAGGAAGACTGCGGCTGTGGAAGTTGTGGTGATGATGAAGGACAGGGCTGTGGAGGATGCTCAGGTTGTGGTGGAAGTTATACGCCACCTTTTGAAGGTCATAATGTTGGTAAGACATGCAGGGTTCATTATAAGGGAACATTTAATGATGGAACACAGTTTGATTCATCATATGACAGAGGAGAGCCTCTTGAGTTCGTATGTGGTGCCGGTATGATGATACTCGGCTTTGACAGGGCGGTAGCAACTATGAATGTTGGAGATGTCATAGATGTACACCTTATGCCATCTGAAGCTTATGGAGAAGTAGAGCCGGAGGCATTCATAACAGTTCCAATAAGGGAGCTTGGCGGCAGTGCAGATGATCTTAAGGTAGATGATAAGGTATATCTTCAGAATGCACTTGGACAGCCATTCGTAGCAAGAGTATCAGCACTTTCAGACGATGAGATAACATTTGATGCTAATCATGAGATGGCTGGTAAAGAGCTTAACTTTAAGATAGAGCTTGTGGAAGTGCAGTAATATGTCATACACTTTTTTAAAAATCTCAATGAAAATGTGAAAAAATATGAGAAAAATAATGATGTTATATTGACTTATATAAGTCTGAGTGCTATCATTCTAACTAATTTAATAAGCTAAACCGTTGAAGCGGAGATAACGGCAATGATGCCTGTACAGAGAGTCTGCTATGCTGAGATGCAGATAAGAAACAAGTTGTCAAATGGACCGCAGAGGGCACAAGGGAAATGTTGATAATCTATGATTGATATGATTTTAAAGTACGATTAATCATATTATATATTCATATATGTTTATAAATGCAGAGTATAGTGTGACGTTGCAGGCAGACGTTATATGCCGAGGGTATGTTAGTATCCTGCTAAGAGCATGATATATATCATGAATTCAAGGTGGCACCGCGGATAGTGAAGAATATAAGAACATTATTCGTCCTTGACAGAAAACATAATTCTGTCAAGGACTTTTTTATATGCAAAGCATTTTGAGTATAATCGTTACGAGCAAGAGTAACGATGAGAATGGAAAAACAAATGAACATAAGTTCTTGGGCAGAAGAAAACAATGAGGTAAATACCACTTCTCGCTAAGGGAGAATATGCTAAAGCATATGGATTTTACTTCGTAAAACAATGAGGTAAATACCTCTCCTCGCTAAAGGAGCTCGGATTTTACTTCGTAAAACAAGGAGGTATATATGATTAAAGAGGCAATTGTTAAGATTGTAAACAAAGGTGATTTAAGCTATGATGAGGCTTATGCTGTTATGAATGAGATTATGAATGGTGAAACATCACCTACACAGAATGCAGCATTTCTTGCGGCGCTTTCAACTAAAAGTACTAAGGCAGAGACTATTGATGAGATAGCCGGATGTGCAGCAGCCATGAGAGAACATGCAGTTAAGGTTGAAACAGGTATGGATATATTCGAGATAGTTGGTACTGGCGGTGATAACGCACAGAGCTTTAATATATCAACTACATCTGCACTTGTAGCAGCTGCGGGTGGCATGAAGGTTGCAAAGCACGGAAACAGGGCAGCTTCTTCTAAGTGTGGAACAGCCGATTGTCTAGAAGCACTAGGTGTTAATATACAGCAGGATCCTGAAAAATGTATTGAACTTCTTAAGGAAGTAGGAATGTGCTTCTTTTTCGCACAGAAGTATCATACATCTATGAAATATGTTGGTGCTATACGTAAAGAACTTGGTGTAAGAACTGTATTTAACATTCTTGGACCACTTACTAATCCAGGTTCACCATCTATGCAGCTTCTTGGTGTATATGATGAATACCTTGTAGAACCACTTGCACAGGTACTTGTAAGCCTTGGAGTCAAGAGAGGTATGGTAGTATATGGAATGGATAAGTTAGATGAGATATCTATGAGCGCTCCAACCAAAGTATGTGAGATTCGTGATGGATGGATGAAATCATATGTTATTAAGCCAGAAGATTTCGGACTTACACGTTGTACTAAAGATGATCTTAAGGGCGGTGCACCAGAGGAGAATGCAAGAATAACAAGAGCTATACTTAATGGTGAAAAAGGACCTAAGAGAGATGCTGTTCTTATGAATGCAGGAGCTTCACTTTATATAGGTGGAAAGGCAGACAGCATTGCAGATGGTATAAAGTTAGCGGCAGAACTTATTGATTCAGGTAAGGCTAATGAAGTGCTTGATAAGTTTATTGAAGTAAGCAATAGATAACAGATTATGGCTTTTTGACCTGCTGATTATAGATTGGCTTTATAAATATGCATTATAGATAGGTGCTTTGCGGAAATGTCGAACTAAGAATTAGAATTATCAGCTATGGAGATAAGATTATAATGAAAGAACTAAGTAATAGATCAGCAAATTTCACAGATTCAGTAATAAGAAGAATGACAAGAGTTGCCAACAAATATGGTGCAGTTAATCTGTCACAGGGATTTCCAGACTTTGACCCACCAGTCCAGATAACAGACAGACTCGCAAAGGTAGCAAAAGAAGGACCACACCAGTATGCACTTACATGGGGAGCAAAGAATTTCAGAGATGCAATAGCGGACAAATACGAACATTTTTCAGGCATTAAGGTTGATTCTGAATCGGAGATAGTAGTTACATGTGGCAGCACAGAAGCGATGATGGCGACCATGCTTAGCATAACTAATCCTAAAGATAAGGTTGTTATATTCTCACCATTTTATGAAAATTATGGGGCAGATACGATACTTTCGGGAGCAGAGCCTATATATGTGCCATTAGTTCCACCAGAATTCAGGTTTGATAAGACAAAGCTGGAAGAAGCATTTGCAAGTGGAGCCAAAGCACTTATTCTGTGTAATCCTTCTAATCCATGCGGCAAGGTGTTTAGTATGGAAGAAATGCAGACAATAGCGGAGCTTGCAAAGAAATATGATGCATATGTAGTTACTGATGAAGTATATGAACATATAATATATGCTCCAAACAAACACGTGTATATGCAGGCTCTTGATGGCATGAGAGAAAGAACAATAGTATGTAATTCGCTATCTAAGACATATTCGATAACAGGATGGAGGCTTGGGTATGTTATAGCTAATCCACAGATTATAGACAGAGTCAAGAAGGTTCATGATTTCCTTACAGTAGGAGCAGCAGCGCCACTTATGGAAGCAGCAGTCACAGGACTTAGATTCGGTGATGAATATTATGAGGAGCTGGCAGCACATTATGCACACATGAAAGAGGTATTTGTCGGAGGCCTTAAAGAGCTTGGACTTACATATACCGACCCACAGGGAGCATATTATGTTCTTGTTGATGTAAGTGAGTTCGGTGTGAAAGATGATGTAAAGTTCTGCGAGTGGATGGCACAATATGTAGGAGTGGCAGCAGTACCTGGTTCAAGCTTCTTTAGGGAAGATGTACATAACCTTATAAGATTCCACTTTGCAAAGAAGGATGATACGCTTAAGGAAGCTATAAAGAGACTGGCTACACTTAAGGAAAAGGCTATGAATGCAGAGAATGTTGAGTGGAGGTAGAGTGCAGGAATTAAATTAAAAATGGCTTATAAAATTCACGATTGAATTATATTGATGACAAGAGTAAAAACTTAATAATAATTTAATAGTGAGTTTAATAGTAAGATGGAAATAATATATAGATGATTGATGATACCAGATAGTGGGAAGTTTCGGCTTCCCACTTTTTTTATATAAAAATAATTAAAATAATGTTTGATTTTTATGTTGAATTATAAATAGTAAGACATTATGTGTCGGACATATTTGGTAGTATATAGAAAAGAAAGAATAAAATATATAGATGATTGAGAAGGTAATGTGAAAATGAATTTTTATATTCGTGAATATTGTCTGCATACGTTTGACATAAATTCAAAATGTAAAAATGCGCATATAAATGACGATTAATATGAACCAACGTAAAAAGATGTAAAAGAATATTAGGAAGGGATAATTATGCATAATGAATTAGAAGAACTATATAATATGCTTGTGAGTCAGACAGACATTATGAAAAAAGTTGATAAGCATATAGAAAGACAGATAGAATATGAGATGAGATACTTAAGGGAAACCACTTCGTGGCAGGATTATGAACGCAAACGTGACAGATATGTGACAGTTGCTGAAACTGCCAAAAGGGAAAGCTTTATGGCAGGCTTTAATTATGCCGTGCGATTATTTAAGGGCTCGGATAACACGTAGTACACGTTCCTTTTCATCATCAGAAAATGACTGTAGCTCTTTCATGATTTCTCTGTCAATAGAAGAATCATCACAAGTGTATTCATTTGACAATACATAATCAACAGTGACACCAAGGGCGTTACATATATATATAAGTGTAGGCAGGGAAACTTTTACACGGTTATTTTCAATGTTACTTATATGTGAAGTATTGACCTCTGCTGCACAGGCAATAGCTTCCTGAGGCAATCCTTTGGATAAACGTATTTCTTTTAATTTTTTTCCAATACTTTCAAAATCGATATCTTTCATAAAACCCCCGCAATATAGCTCATATAATATACATAATTGTAATATTGATTAGTTAATGATATAATTATCTATAGCTAAAACAAAATTAGTAACAGACAAAACAAAATGAAACAAAAAGGGTCATTATAATAAATAAAAAAGACAAAATATGACTTAACGACATAATATGTCTATTATGAATGCTATTATTTAAATACAGATAAGCAGTAAACCATAAATATATGGTAAATCATAAGATTATTAAGCATAGA
>DJDY01000011.1:15624-30332 GCA_002435585.1 Lachnospira sp. UBA5912 | reverse complement strand
ATATATAAAGCATTCGTGTCAATTGAGTTTCATGTATTTAGATACTTATGTGCTTAAATGTTTATATGTTTAATTCTGCAATTGTTTTATATATGATGTATATAAAACAAAACAATATATTATGCAAAAGTTATATAGAAATGCAAAAAAATAAATTAATATTAGCATTTATTATAATAAAGTGCTAAAATATTAACATCTCGAATTGTTAAACAATATATTGTTTCAATTAAGATAGCAAAGAGGAGAAAACTGGCTATGGAGAATGACTATAATGATAAAGTTAGCCGTGTATTGAATATGTACCAGAGCTTTGTCGATGGGAAGATAATTGACAAAGATACAGAGGCGGAAAGGTATGGAGTTTCTGAACGCAGTATTCAGAGAGATATATGTGCTATTAGGAATTATCTTGATCAGGAAGCAGGAAAGAGTGGAGTAGTTAATACGATTGCTTATGATAAGAAAAAAGGAGGTCATTATCTTAAAAGTACATATAATAATCAATTAACCAATGGCGAAGTACTGGCATTATGTAAGATATTGCTTGACAGCAGAGCATTTACAAAACAAGAAATGAAACGCATTCTTGATATACTGATTGAACGATGTGCACCTGAAGATGGGAAAAAAGTGGTGCAGGATTTGATTAAAAATGAAGAGTTTCATTACATTGAACTTACAAATGCATCTGAATTCGTGGATAAGATGTGGGATATAGGTCTTGCCATAAGAAATAGTAATTATCTTGAGATTGAATATAAAAGGAATACTGACAACACAGTGGTTAAGCGAAGGTTAAAGCCAGTGGCAATAATGTTTTCGGAATTTTATTTTTATCTTACGGCTTTTATAGATGATGAAGATGTAAGAGCAGATTTTGATGTATTGAATGATTCATTTCCAACGATTTATAGAATAGACCGGATTGAAAGCTATAAAGTGTTAAAGGAAAAATTCAGGATACCTTATGCTGACAGATTCGAGGAAGGAGAGTTTAGAAAGCGCATACAGTTTATGTATGGAGGTAAGTTACGGAGAGTAAAGTTTAAGTATACAGGTACAAGTATTGAAGCAATACTTGATAGACTACCAACAGCAAAAATATTAGATGAAGAAAATGGTGCATATGTAATATCAGCAGAAGTGTTTGGCAAGGGTATTGATATGTGGATTAGAAGCCAAGGGGATGCGGTAGAGGTTATTGAGAAAAGATAAATATTACAACATATTTAAGAAAGGGAACTTTACAATGAAAGCAGTAGATAAGATTAATGATTTTATTAGAAAAAATATTAAGAGCTGGTATATATTTGTGATAATATTTATGATATTCAGTGTGTTAAATTATGGATTTTTAAGTATAATAGCTCCTATATGGGTGTGTCACATAATTGAAATTTTATTGATTGGGTATATCATATATTACGTAGCAATAGTTAATAATTATTTATATAACAGATATAAGATTTATATGTCGGATAGATTAGAACATATCGACAGTGAAATAGAACAATTATGCAAACATATAAATGAATTAAATGAAAATAATGTTGCATATCTTAATAATATATCTGATAGCATGAAGAATAATATTGATTGTAGTACTGATAAAATTGTGAATACAGTTACAGAATTGTCAGAATCGACACATAAATTATTTGATGATAGGACAGAATATCTTGAAGATAAATTAAAAACATTAATAAATATCAATTCAGATGATATAAAACATATATTATCTGATAATAATAACGAAATGTTAAAGACTGCTGAAAATAATTATAACAGTATATATGAAAATATTAATACATCATCACAGAAATTAACAAACATAATAAACGATGGTATATTACAAAATGCTTCATACGCAGAGGATATCATTCTAAATATTAATAATTCAAATGTTGATATTAACAAGAATGTGTCTTATGCAAAAGAAACATTAGAAGAAAAAATATCGGAATTTAAGGAGACTGTTGTACAAAATGTAATTAAGAGCAAGACAACAATAGAGAATAATATTAGTGAAAGTAGATTAATATTAGAAAATAGAGTATCAGATACTAAAGAAACATTAATCAATAGTATAGAGAATAATAAAAGTGTATTAGAGAAAGATGTAGTAGATGTAAAGAATGAGCTGGCTAATAAAATGACAGATATAAAGACAGCTTTAGAAATTAATACATTGTCAGGAACTGATAATACAGAGAACATTAAAGAAAAATTAGAAAACAATAAAGAAATTTTACAAAAGATAATAACAAATTCAAAGAGTGAATTATTAGTAAAGATTGATAAAAAGATAGAAGATGATAATACTTCATTTCAAAATGCAAGAAATTACTTAATATCTGATAAGGAGGAATTAATAAAAACTATTTCTGATGTCAAGAAGGCATTAGAGAATAATATAACACAGACAAATGATATATTAACAAATAATATAGTAGGTGCAATGGATATACTAGGAGATAGTATAACAGAATCAACAGCTTCAATATCAAATACTGTTACAGAAACAGGCAATAATATAAATAACAGTATATTGAAGGCTAAAGATGCAATAGAGGAAAATTCAAAAATGCAAGAGCATAATACCGAGGATATTAGAACAGATATATCTAGTATGCAGACAGAATTATTGCAGAAGAATGCTGATGTTATTGCTGGCGCAGAGATAAACAAAGAAGTATTAGAAACAACAATAAAAAATATAGGAAGTGAATTATCAGAAAAAATTGATAAAAAGATGAACGATGATAATACTTCTTTTGGTGTTTTGAATAATCAGATAGTATCTGCAAATAAAGATATTATTGATGATATTGCAGGTATTAATAATACATTAGGAGAGCGTATAGAGGAAACTAGAAATATAGTAATAAATAATATATCAGATACTAATACAATTTTAACAGAATGTATAGAAACCACCAAGAATGCATTGAATGATAAAATAACAGATTCTAATAAAGCGATAAATAATAAAATAACAGAGATACAGGATGCAATATCTGAAAGCGTATCTGCGGATGCTGGTAATACGCAGGATATAAGAAAGGATATAGCAGATATGCGTTTAAATGCTGCACAGCAGAGAGATGAATTATATAAAAAAGCAAAAACAGATATAGATACACTTATATCTTCACAGAATAATACAAAGGATGAATTGACTAATAATACTGCTGATATAAAAAACGCATTAACAGCTGGTATATCGGATGTTAATGAAACTTTAAAGATAAATGTACAGGAAATAAAAGAGCTAATTGGTACAAATATTGAACGGCTGAACGTAAAAGTAAATAATATTGATAGTATCATATCTGATAAGCTGAAAAAACTTTATGAAGTACAATCCAGTATGGACAATACTTTAAAAAATCAAATGGAGCAGTTAGCAGCTATTGCTGATACTCAAGATAATGTACAAGATGTTAGTAAGAAGAATTACAATTTATTATATAATGAACTTATTGTATTTTCAAAAAATTCAAAGAAGCAGATTGATGGCTTGATGAATGAGGTAGAAAACCAAAAAGTTTTATTGAATAAGTATTCAGATAATATAAACAATATAAGCCAAGACCATTTAATAAAGATTGATGGAATTGCCGATGAGTTAGAAAAATATAATAACGATATATATAAGTATATTTATCAATATCAGCAGGATATGAAAGACAGAATAGCTAATGTCAGCAGTAAGATTAACATACTTGATACATTAACAGCAATGGTTAAGAGATTATCATCTGTAAAGAATGTGACAGAAAAGCCATATGAAATGGATAATGAAGAAAATCCTGCACCTGACAGAATTGAAAGAATAAATGCAGATGAACCAGGTGTTGAATATGTTGCACATTATAAGGATAACAGGCTTATACTTATGGAGAGGGTTGTTAATGGTAAAAAGGTATACGAGATGGAATACAATCCTGATAAATCAAATAAGGAAGGGCGTTTCTATGATATAAAAGGAAGAGTTATAAGACGAGAAAAATATTATGCTGGAACAGGTCAGGTAAAAGAAAGAATAGAGATATTAAAAGAAAATGGTGTAGAGAAGGAAAGAATAACAAAATTTACAAAAAATGGTGAAAAAATTAAATAATGGAGGATAAATAGATGTTTTTAGGAATACTTAATGAAAAGGAAGCAAAGAATTTTCTAGAGTTAGCTAATATTGCAATGTTGGCTAATGGAGATGAAGCAAAGGAAAGTGAGAAAGCAATTCTGGATACTTTTAAAATGGAGTTAGGAATGCAGGATTATACGATTACGAATAAAAAATTAAGTGATCTTGTAACTGCATTTCAAGCAAGTACTAAAAAAGTTAAAAGAGCGGTTATTATAGAACTGGCAGGAGTGCTCGATGTTGATCAGGGGATAGATGAAATGGAAAATGCCTGGATTACTAAACTAGGTGCAGATTGGAATTTTAGGGATTCTGAAATAAAAAAAATGGTACGTTGGACACAGGATTTCAATGATTTGATTGAAGAAGCATATGAATATATTAATAAGCGATAAGGAGGAAAAAATTATGGGATTTTTTGGATGGATTAGAGAGAAAGCGAGTAATGCATTGGAAAAGGCAAAAGAGGTAGCAAATACGGTGAAGGATAAGGCTGTAGAAGTTGTAGGAACTATCAAAGCAAAGGTCTCTAATGTGTCAGCTAAGATATCAGGCAGAGATAAATTTGAAGAAGCAGAAGAATTGTATGAAAGGATATCAAAGCGGTATGATGATCGAGTGAAAATTTTTGAAAAGGATGTGGAGAAATACACAGAACTTATAGAACAGCATGTAAAAAATATTAATGCCAGCAAGGAAAAAATTAAAAAAGAACTATTCCCTGCTATGGCAGCAAAGATTAAAAAAATACAAGATGTTAAAATATCAGATGAATACACTGTGGAAGAATACATAAGTGAAGTTTTATCTGTTGATGACTTACGTTCAAGGGGGCAATTATTTACAATAGATTTTAACGCACATAAAGTAAAAACAACATTGCAGGCAATATTTACATTGGGTTTTTATACAAGGAAAAAATCTAAAGAAACATTAATGAATGTTAAAGAAGAAGAGGGTAAAGTAAATGATGCAATTATAAGAATGGATGCAGAAACATCGAAAATAAGGGCAATAGAAGAATCTATGTCCAATGTAGAGTATTTATTTACTTCTGTAATTGAAATGTATGAAAATCTTCTGATAAGACTGGATAGTTCTATAAATTATCTGTTAGTTAATAGTATAGCTTTAGCACATAAAATAGTTGGTAAGGAAATGAGTGTCCGTAGATTACCAAAGATGCAGCAAAAAGAAGTTGAAGCTATAGTTACAGCAAGTAAGATATTAAAGTCTATGACAGATGCTCAGATATTAGATATAGCAAATAAGGAAAATGTAGGAAAATATAACGAAGACATTAAAGCTAAAAAAGAAAAGTTTACCAAAAATTATGAGGCTGCATAGTTATATGAATATACAGTGTATATGCGTAAATGAAGAATGGTGCGAAAATAGATTTTCACACACAAGGTTAGTGTCTATGCGCACTTTAGACTAACCTCGTTATGCTTAAAATGTGCGCAGAAATGAGGATTATTATGGATGAAGAGAGAAGAGCGGCAGTAGAAAAATTAAAGTATGCTTCACCTTTGGAAATGCCACATCTTTTAAAAGAGGTAGAATTGTATGATGCTAAAACTTCTCAGCAGGTTATAGATGAAGTATATGAACAGTTTGAATCAGGTGATGGAATTAAGGATGAAGTTTTAAAACCTGTTTTTATGTCAGTCATAGATGGCTTGTTAGAGGCAACTGCAGGTGGTAGAGCTGCCAGAAAAAAAGGATTAACTGCATCAAGAGTTATGCAGGAGTGTGAATCATTTGAATATGATAATAAAACAAATAATGTGACATCGGTTAATGGGTATACAGAGTATAAGAATGCTGAGCATAGTGATATTGAATACAAAATAGATAGTGCAGAATATATAAGAAATGAATACCAAGGGGATAAGCCAGAGTATAAAGGTGATACTAACTCAAATATGGCATCGGAATATAATAGAAAGAATTATGAAGATAAAAAAGCCATGAATGACTATAAAGAAAAAAGTATCATAGGTGAAAAAACTGTTCCGAATGAGTATACAGGAAAAAACGATACATATGCATATCAAAACAATCCAGACAGACGTTATAATGATGATACACATAGAAAACAGGCGCAGCCAGATCATATTGTTCCATTAAAACAGATACATGATAAGTTTAAAAATAATTATGCACTTGATGATTCAGATATAAAACGAATGGCTAATATTGAAGATAATCTTGCAATGACATCGGCAGATATTAATCAGGTAAAAAAGGATATGACAAATGAGCAATATATCGAGTGGATGGATGAACATGGAAAACCTTTAGATGAGCAGACTAAAAAAAATATGCTGAATTTACAGAATAGTGCAGAAAAAGCTGTGGATTCAAAAGCAAATGAAATTATTGCTAAAAATTTATTAGGTAAAGGTGAAGTCGATGAAAAAACAGTAAATAAAGCATATGCGGAGTTTGAGGCTAATAATGGCAGGTCAGCAACTAAGCAGGAAAAGAAAGCAATAAAAGAAGAACTTGCAAAGAAAAAAACAACAGAAATAAGAGGTACTGCGGCTAAAAATGCTGCTGCACAGGCCAAAGATTATGCAGTTGGAAATCTTATATTGTTTATTGTTAAGCCTATATATTATGAGTTGTCAGATTCCTTTAAAAATGGACTTGTTGAAGGTGTTAACGCAGGTTCTGGTGGAGAAGCATTGAAGATTCGTTTTGGAAGGGTTAAAGATTATGTACTTAAGCATGGTAAGGCATTCCTAGGTGATAATATGTGGGATTTTGTAAAAGGCTTTGTATCTTCTTTGGTAGAAGGAATAATTGGCCTTTTTGTTGGAATGTTTAAGCAGGTTATGAAGATTCTTAAGGAAGGCGTAAAGATAATAAGCAGTTCGTTAGGAATATTGTTTGGAAAAGAATCAAAGAATATGTCACCAGTCGAGAAAGGAGATGCTATTATTAAATTAGTAGGTGGAAGTGTTATTGCTATTTCGGGAGTAGCATTAGAATCTCTTATTAATAAAATAGGAATAGTAGAGCCCTGGTCAGTTGTAATTTCAACAATACTATCAGGAATAGCCTCTGCATTATTTATGTATATATTGGATAAAGCAGATATATTTAGTATTAAAGCAGAAAAACGTCATAATAGAATCATGGAAATATATGAGGAAAGAATTAAGGATGTTGAAGAAGCCGAGCGTACATTTAATGTGGTGGCATTAGAAACATTAAGAAAACAAAGAGAAGAATTTGAAGATATTCGTAATGAAATAAATGATGCGGTTAAATCAGATGATATAGAAAGTATAAATGGTGGATTGTATAAATTGGCAGATTATATGGATGTAGACCTTCCATATTCTAATACTGAAGAATTTTGTGATTATATGGATTCGGAAGATGTATTGCTATTATAGTGATGTAAAACTAGAACAGAATTAAAATGTATAATTATCTTATAAAAGTCTGGGACTTTCATCCAAAGGATTATCAGGAAGAAAGTTCCAGATTTTTTATTCTTATTTTGCATATTTTATGCAAAATAAGAATAAAAAATTGACTTAATTATAAAATAATACTACAAATTAATCAGACATTTGGAGAAAAATTTGAAAATGTGGATGAATTAAAAGAAGAAAATAATTTTAATTAATCCTTACACACCACTATAAGCGCAATATCCTCCATCAACAGGCAATACTATTCCGTTGACGAATCCTGCTGCATCATCACTTGCAAGAAACAGTGCTGCGCCTATAAGCTCTTCTGGGTTGCCGAATCTTCCCATAGGAGTGCCGGCAATTATTTTTTTAGCTCTTGGTGTTGGTGACCCATCTTTGTTAAATAAGAGATCGTGGTTCTGTTCGGCAGCGTAGAAGCCAGGAGCGATGGCATTACATCTTATGCCACTTTCACCGAAGTGTGTTGCGAGCCATTGTGTCAGATTCAATATGGCACATTTGGCATTGCTGTATGTTACAACCTTAGTCAGTGGGAGTATAGATGATACGGAAGCTATGTTAATGATACTGCCGCTTCTTTTTTCTACCATATCGCGTGTGAATACCTGTATAGGAAGAAGTGTTCCCATGAAGTTAAGGTCCATTACTTCACGGATTTTGGTTTCATCCAGATTCCAGAATGAATAATCATCTTCGCCAGGTTCTTTTTTAAGCATTTCTGTTGATGTTATGGCACCCGGCTGATTACCACCAGCACCATTTATAAGGATATCGCAGCTTCCAAGGTCCGCCTTGATATTCTCATATGTTTTAATAAGTTCTTCCTTGTCAGTTACATTACAGCAGTATCCTTTTATAGTAACTGTTGCATTGTGTTCTTTTAAGGCGTTTGATGTAAGTTCGCCAACTACTTTTTCCATTTTTTCTTTGTTTCTTCCGATAAGTGCTACTTTGGCACCGCTTACGGCAAGTCCATAAGCCATGGCAGAACATAAAGTTCCACTTCCGCCAGTTACTATTGATGTTTTTCCTGAGAGATTAACATTAAATGGTATTTTCATATAATAATCCACCTTTCTGAATGTATATTGGATTTAAATATTTTAATATTGACAATTTTAATACACAATTTAATATAAAATGGCATTAGAACTGGTATTAAATATTGACATCAATATCTTCTTAATTATCATTATTATTAATTGTTATCATTATTAATTGTTATCATCTTAATGATTGTCATCATCCGTGAATCCATGCATAAGAAAGTCATTCCATCTTGCATTTACTTCATCAAGCTCTTTCTTCTGCATAATACGGTTCCTGTCTGCGAGAATGGATATCATTTCATCTGCAATTTCTTCGACAGGGGGATGTTCATAGTGATATAGATAGCCTATCATCCTCTGGGCAGTGAAGTCAGTGTTCAGATTCTTAGTTACTATATCACAGAATTCTTCTGGATATTCTCTGTCAAGCATCAGCTTATATAGCTGCATACTTACTTCTGATCTTGGTTTCATAATACTCCTTATTTCTGCGTATTCTTTGCTTATATCGGGTTTGTGGATTGATTTAAGTGCGTGCAGTAAAATGATTTACACCTACAACATAATTATATTGAAAATTTATAAAATCTCAATATGTCATTCTAATAAAAAATATATATGACATAAGAAAAATTATGTAGCTTAAAGATAGGCAGGATTTAAGCTATGATTTAACCTATAATTCAAAAATTGAAATAGAATATAAAGTATGATATCATTTATATGATGTAAGTGTCAAAAGTATAAAAAGTTGTTTCTGCTTGCAGAAAAAGACTTTTTTACTTGAATTATCTGTATTACACAAAAGAGGTCTTTATGAGATTATGTTTACATGTTATAAGTAGAATTATAGATAAGATAAAAGCAATATACCAGTATGAGAAAAGGTCACATGTGGATATAGCAGCTATCCAGAATGTTATGATAATATTCGTTATAGTTATGCTTCTGATTGATATACAGAATTTCAGGCTTGGGGAGTATTTCGTAACGCTTATGACACTTGCTGTTTCGGTAGTAAGTATACTTGCAATATTGGCGCTTGGTCATTCAGATAATATATACAATATAAGCATGGTAGTAGTTGTTGCTTTCCTTATATTAGCGGTTCCGATATCTTTTCTTGGTCCTAACAGAGGATTTTCATTATTATGGTATTTTCTTATTCCTGTCATATCTATTATTCTTCTTGGAATGCCTTTTGGTATACCAGTAAGTGCGGGATTTGGATTGTATGTTACGATTATGTTTTATACTCCGTTAAAGGGGTTGCTCATATATGATTATCCTAAGTATTATCTGTTTTATTATCCGTTATTTTATTGGTCATTCTGTATAATAGTTGTAGTTATGGATATATTCTACAAGCGTTACCAGATGAATCAGGAGGAGAATGAAAAGGAGCTTGAAAGGGATGTTGCTAATGCACTGATGGACAGAAAGAAGCTGATGATAGATGCAGTTACGGCTATAAGTCAGATGCTTGATGAGAAAGATGGTTATACACAGCAGCATTCTAAAAGGGTTGCTGAATATTCTCTTATGATAGCTAAGAATATGGATTGGAATTTTTCACAGAAGGAACAGGATATTATATATAGAAGTGCGCTTTTACATGATATAGGAAAGATTGCTGTACCGGATATGATTCTAAACAAGCCTGAAAAGCTTACTGAAGAAGAGTATGATATTATGAAGATGCATACGGTCTGGGGTGGAGAGATACTTAAAGAGCTTGAATTTCTGCCACATGCTGATCAGGGTGCTATATATCATCATGAGAGAATAGATGGCAAAGGATATCCATATGGCATTAAGGCAGATAAACTTCCAAGAATAGTCAGGATAATCAGTGCTGCAGATTCACTCGATGCCATGAATTCCAACAGATGTTACAGAAAACAGTGCGATAAGGAATATATTATAAGTGAATTCAGAAAAGGTGCAGGAAGTCAGTTTGACAAAGATGTTGCCAATACCGTTATAAGTATGATAAAACATGGAGAATTGCATGGTGTAGCAGATAATTTATAACATAATGGACGCTGTGCTATTAATGAACGAACAGTCATGCGAATAAGTCATTACCATATGGTGTTTATATATAGTAGAAAAGGGATATTGTATGAAGTTTAAGATTAAGAAATCCTGGAAGGATATCAGCTACAGGGAAATATTTTTATGTCCATATGAGGACAGAATGCTTGCTTTATGGGTTAAGCTTGCGTTTGGTCTGGTATGGCTTATAAACATACCGGCTGGTATAATATTCGGTGTTGGATATGAATATGTACTACAGGTTGCTTTAATTGTTGTAATACTGGGTATTAATATAGCTGTATCGGTTAAAAAGTACAATATCTGGTTTGATTTTATTACATTTGTATTAATATGCATACCTGTGTATTGTATATTGTTTGAGGCTGATATAGAGGCGTTTAGTATAATGTATCCGGTCATATTTTCGTGTGGGGCTGTGTTTGTGCTTGGAATCAGATATAGCCTGCCTATCAATCTGGTATGCCTGTGTTCTATTATATATTGCTGTCGTATTAATAATAATCATAAGATGATAGATATATATGGTGAAAACGTTGTTCTAAGGCTGCCATATCTGTTTATATGCATGCTGCTTATCACATATTGTCTTATGTTTATCATACAGAAGAACTGGATAGAGCAAAAGAGACGCAAGCAGAAGCTTGAGAGCCGGATATATGATGAGAATGTAAAACTTGAAAATATATCAATGAAAGTCATGAATACCATGGTTAATGCACTTGGTGCTAAGATATATGGTGAGGATGAGCATTTGAAGCAGGTTGCAGATTATGCGAAAGAGATAGCCAGACGTAAAGGGCTTGACCAGAAAATGTGTATGAATGCATATAATGCTGGACTTCTTCATGAAATAGGCATGGTTGGTATACCTGATGAGCTTATACAGAAGGATAAACTTAGTGAAGATGAATATGAGGTGTTTAAAACATATGTTAATAAAAGCTATAAGATAGTAAGCATGCTTAGGACTTCAGATACAGAAAGCATAGCAGAGGCAGTTCATTATCACAGGGAGAATTACGATGGAAGCGGGTATCCAAGTGGTCTTAAAGGAAAACAGATTCCGTTACTGTCAAGAGTTATTATGGTTGCTGATTATACTGACAGGCATCTAAGAAGAGGAGAAAGCAGGAAGGTTGTTATACGTAAGCTAAGAATATTATCAGGAGATAAATTCGACCCATTAGATGCTAAGATTATGGAGAATATGTTAAATGAGTATGTATAACACATTATTATGAGAATGAATTATATATGCATAAGATTATATTTGCATTTTATTGCGCATAAATAGTATTTAATTATATCAACAATAGAAATGGAGAAAAGGATATGTCTAAGATAAAGTTAGGATGTCATGTAGGCATGGCTGGTAAGGAAATGTTTTTAGCTTCTGCAAAGGAAGCGGTTTCTTATGGAGCCAATGTTTTTATGCTGTATACAGGAGCGCCACAGAATACAAGAAGAAAGGATATATCAGAGCTTAATATAGATGCAGGCTGGGAATATGCACACGCGCATGGCATAGATGAGATAGTTGTGCATGCACCTTATATTATTAATCTTGCAAACACAGTAAAACCAGAAACTTATGAGCTTGCTGTTGAATTTCTTGAGAAAGAGATCATACGTACAGCAGCGATGAGAAGCCAAATACTTGTACTTCATCCGGGAAGTCATGTGAATGCTGGCGTTGAGGCAGGAATAGCACAGATTATAAAAGGTCTTAACACAGTGTTAAACCAGAATGATGATGATGTATATATAGCACTTGAAACTATGGCTGGAAAAGGCAGTGAGATAGGAAAAACATTTGAAGAATTAAGAGAAATATATGATGGAGTTGAGAAATCGGACAGACTCAGGGTGTGTTTTGATACGTGTCATGTTAATGATGCAGGATATGATATAGTCAATCATTATGATGAGGTGTTTGAAGAGTTTGATAAGGTTATAGGTCTTGATCAGATAGCCGTTTTCCACATTAATGACAGTATGAATCCGCTTGGAGCACACAAGGACAGGCATGCTAATGTTGATAAGGGAAATATCGGCTATGACACACTTCACAGATTAGTGCATGATGAAAGATTTGCCAATGTGCCTAAGATACTTGAAACACCTTGGATAGCACAGGAAGGCAGTGATAAGAAAGTACCACCTTATAAAGAAGAAATAGCTTGGTTATTAAAGTAGTTAAGATAGTATGAATAGCCACAGCAAAGTAATGGCAAAGAAATATTGTTTGGTTTATTGTAAGAATTCTTTAGTTATTGCTTTGCTGTGGTTTATTATTTTTTTAAGTTTGTTTGGTTTACATATTAGTAATTAGTCTTATCGTTAATAGCAGCATATTCATCATACAGTTTAAGGCAGGCATCTCTGTCAAGCTCTTCGATGAATTTCTGTTTATCATCTGAATCGTTGAATTCATAGAATTTTTTATCCCTGAAACCTATCTTTTCAGTATCAACAATATTACATCCATAATATACTTTGGAAATATTACTCCACAATATAGCACCCTGGCACATAGGACAAGGTTCACCAGTTGTATATATCGTACTGCCTGATAAATCAAAGGTACCTTCTTTAGCACAGGCATCTCTTATGGCCATCATTTCTCCATGGCATGTAGGGTCGTGCATCTTGACTACCTGATTGTGTCCACGGCCGATAATCTTACCATCTTTAACTATTACAGCGCCGAAAGGACCACCTTCATTCTTGTGTATACCATCCATGGCTTCATCAATAGCTGCTTTCATATATTCATTCATATCAGTAATCTCCTTTATAACGGGTATTTTTGAGTGCTCTAATATTTTAAAACTTTTATCAGCCTTTTATCAATAAAATTCAGAAAAAATAATACAAAAAATTAAAAAATATGGATAAAAAATCCTATTTTTCATAGGACATATAACAAAGATTGTGATAAAATGCTTGTGAATAAAAAGTAACATAGGAATGGAGGATTACTTATGAAGCTTATAGCGGTTATAGATGATAATTACGGAATGATGTTTAATAACAGAAGACAAAGCAGGGATTCAGTCCTTATAGATAGGATAGTGGAACTTTCAAAAGAGCATAAGTTATGGGTATCTATGTATACCAAATCATTGTTTCCACACAGCGATAACATTGTTTTAAGCCAGAATTTTGGACAGGCTGACAAAGAAGATTATTGCTTTATTGAGGATGATAAGGTTTCTGACGTAGAAGATCATATTGATATGATATATCTTTACAAGTGGAACAGGGAATATCCTTCAGATACAACATTTCCTGAAAAACTTCTTAACGATTTTGTGCTTGAAAGCTCAGATGAATTCCAGGGAAGTTCACATGACAAGATTACAGAAGAGATATATAGAAGAAAAAAGTAAATGTAAATGAGTACCAGAATAAGATATAAGGTACGAAACAGAATGAGGATTATATGCTAAAACGAATCAAAAATAAACTGAGGCTGTTTTATGTAATATGCTCTGCAATATTGGTATTTGCCGCTGGTATAGGGCTTGCTGGCTGTTCGCAGTCTGGGAATACAGTGAATAATGTAGAAACAGATAAAAACAGTACAGATATGTCGGATTATGAAGATTTTCTTGCTGTATTCGATACTCTGCCGGAATATACAGGAAGTCCTTATATTATTGTTAATGATAATACACCATTTTTTACAGAGACTGACAAAACTACTGTATCTTTTGAAAGATACGGAGAACTTGATTCACTTGGAAGGTGTACAGCTGCTTATGCCAATGTAGGAAAAGATCTTATGCCAACTGAGAAAAGAGGCTCTATAGGTTCTGTCAAGCCAACGGGATGGCAGACAGCCAAGTATGATAATGTAGATGGCAAATATCTGTATAACAGATGTCACCTGATTGGATACCAGTTAACAGCAGAGAATGCTAACAAGAAGAACCTTATAACAGGAACAAGATATCTTAATGTAAGTGGTATGCTTCCTTTTGAAAATAT
>DJDY01000011.1:14756-15574 GCA_002435585.1 Lachnospira sp. UBA5912 | reverse complement strand
TATATTAAAGAAACTAATAATCATGTTTTATACAGGGTTACACCAGTGTTTATAGGAGATAATCTTGTTGCAAGCGGCGTTCTTATGGAGGCAGAATCGGTTGAGGATAATGGTGATGGAATATTGTTTAATGTATATTGTTATAATGTACAGCCAGGAATAGTTATAGATTATGCTACTGGCGATAGCCATCAGGAGTAGTAATTCGTGCAGTCTATTATATTTCATCATAGTATTAAGCTGTATGATAGCCGGACATATAAAATAATAAAATGATAATAAAAAGTGATAATAAAAACAGATTATCTGCAATATCGGACTGCAGATAATCTGTTTTTTTTAATATATGCATATTTGGGTTAAAATTTCTGTGCCGTGTGACCATCATGTGACTATTAGCATTCATAATAACTACCGTAGAATATATTTAAAAGAAAGGAGCCAGTGAATGAGTGAAAAACCAGGATGGTTTCATATTAAGCTGCCATCAGGTCATAAGCGTTTAGCACGCAGTACATTATTAATATTATGTGCAGTTGTGAGTCTTATATTCACGGGTGCATTTGTCACGTATGCACTGTTAAAGACTGTTACGCCAACAGCGACGAATGTCTTTCAATCTGATAAGAATATAAGGATAACATTGGATGAACCACAGTGGGATGATCATGGTAAGTCGGAGGCCAGAGCCTATGTACCGGGGCAGAAGATTGATAAGGATCCGGTCGTGACATTGGAGGATGACAGTGTTGATTCATATGTGGCATTAAAGGTACAGTATTTTGATAATGATAATCGTGAGATTACAAGGGAAGAGT
>DJDY01000011.1:0-14720 GCA_002435585.1 Lachnospira sp. UBA5912 | reverse complement strand
AAGAGTTTAGCAGACTATATCTTAATCATGATTCTTTAAGTGTAAGTGACAGTGAGGGAATAGATTATTCTGATGACTGGGAATATATAGGTTCATCTGATATAGATAAAGGTGATGTATATATATACAGGAAAATATTAAGTCAGGATGATAAGCAGACCGTTAAATCAGAGAATATTACAAGCCCGCTTTTTACAAGAGTGTATCTTAGTAAAGATATACAGCAGGATAAAGAAACAAAGAAACTGCCTGCATTTAACATTAAAATAACAGCGTATGGCATTCAGTCAGACGGAATCACATATGATAGTGCTAAGCAGGAAATGATAAAGTTTATAAATAGTATGATGTAACTGGTTAATGAATATATGTGGAGGGATTATATCAATGAATAAAATGAAGAAAATCACAGCAACAGCAGCAGCTATGGCACTTTCAGCAGGTCTTGTAGTAGGTGGAACACTTGCTTACCTTAATTCAGTAACAGAAACTAAGACAAATACATTCACATCTGGTAAGAATATAACAACAACACTTACAGAAACAGAATGGACATCTGATTCAGGAAAGAATTATACACCTGGTGATGTTATAAGAAAGAATCCTGTTATGGTAAATGAATCAGATCAGGCAGTATATATGGCAATTAAGGTTGATTATCAGGATGCACAGGGAAATCTTATGAGTGCAGATGATTTTGCAAAGTATGCATCAGTTAGCGATTATAATTCAGAAAACTGGGAAAAACTTGCTGTTAATTCAGATGGAAGTGAATTCTGGATATATAAGAGTGCCGTTGATGCTGATTCATCTACAGAAGCATTGTTTAATAATGTAGAGGTGTATACAGGAATAACTGAAGAATGGTCATCTCAGGCTAAGACAACTACAATATATAAGTGTGATGCAGATGGTAACAAGCTTGAAATTATTGATGTTACTAAGGAAGAATATGATCCAACAGTTATATACAAGGATGCAAACGATAATGTAGTAGATGCTGGTACACTTCCAACATTTAATATAAAGGTAACAGGATTTGCTATCCAGGCATCAACATTTGCAGATTACAAGGAAGCACAGTCTGAGCTTGTAAAGCTTGTAAACAGCAAGACAGCAAAAGATGCACAGTTCACATTATAATATACTGACACGATAATAATATGATGATGTGAATATTATGGAATATAGAAAAATATGAGAGGAATAAGTATGTTCAAGAGTAGAAAAAAGCTTGCAATAGGACTTACGGCTTCAGCCTTGTGTATAACATCTGTAGTAGGTGGGACTTTGGCATATTTTACAGATAAGGATGTACGTTCTAACGTGGTGACACTGGGACATGTAACAGGAACACTTACAGAGACTGACGAACACATAAGAGATGATAATACAACTGGCAGGGATTACAGTAATGTAAAGCCAGGAGATGTACTAGATAAGGATCCAACAGTTAATCTTAAGTCTGATTCGGAGGATGCATATGTCAGAGTTAAGATAGATTACAGAGGGTTGACAGATGAACAGGCAGCAGATATCGAGGCTGCACTTGATATTCAGGATGGCTGGAACAAGTCAGAGGATGGATATTATTATTATAAGAATATCCTCTCTAACAAAAAAGATGGAAAGAACTCTTCAAAAGTATTTACAAAGGTAACTATCCCAACAGAGTGGGGTAATGAGATGACTGACAAGACCTTCAACATTGATGCCAGGGCAGAATTCATACAGGCAGATAATTTCACACCTGTTAAGGATGACAATGGTAATATCACAGGCTGGGGAAATGTCAGCATAAAGAAAGCGTAATGATACAAAAGTCAGAATGTCATTAACCTGGGAAGATACGGCTATATATTTTTTAATATAAATGCAGCAAAAATGTCATAAACAGGATAGGGCATTCATATAATAGAAAATGTGTGAAAAAACGGGGCAAATTCTATAATTTGCCCCGTTTGTGTGAAACGCACGTATCAGATTAATATAAGTGGATGAAATGAGGATTGTTATGAAAAAAAAGCTGTTAATCACTGCGGCGGCAGCAATCTTATCGGTCAGTTCAATAGCAGGTGGAACCATGGCCGTATATACTGCCGCAACACATACAGATAAGACAATATCAACATCTTCGATAGGAGTAAGTCTGAATATTGATGAGGATTATAGAAAAAAGGGGCATGATAATGTAAATACAAGTCAGAGAGTACTAAAGAGAGTGTCTGTTAGAAACACAGGTGAGAAGCCACAGTATGTAAGAGTAAAGATAAATAAAGAATGGCTGGATAAAGATAATGTAATTACGCAAAGAAATGGGGAAGAACTTAATAAGGATTATATAGGAATAGATTATACCAATACAGATGACTGGATATATGTTGAACCTGAACTGCAGGAAAAATCTGATTTATCAGATGTATCTGGATTAAAAGTGGATGAAAAGACAGAACTGCTTGAACAATCTGAATCGGCAGGAAAAGAAGATGAGGGATATCTATATTATAAGAAAATAGTATATCCAGGGGAAAGTACAAGTGATTTCATGGGTGCTTATACAGTGCTTGAGGGGGTTAATGACAATACGAATATATATAGTGACTTGTCAGCAAGGGTTGATTATACAGCTGAAGCCATACAGACAGTTGCAGCAAGGGCAGCTATTATGTATGAGTGGGGAGTCATAGCTGACATAGCTGATAATGGTGAAATAAATGAAGTTAAGAACACTAAGCCGGGTGAAGAGTATGAAATAACTGATTTCCAGCAGAATATATCAGACGGGGATGGTTCACAGTGGAGTGAATCGAATCAGGATACAACAGAACAGGAAAAGAATGCAACCGCAATATCACTTGATAGTAGTGCAACAAGGTTCGGCGTAGTTGAGAAGGATATAGATTATAAAGAGATGCAGCCAGGTGAAACAAGGGAAGGTCTGGTAAGGTTATATAACAATTCAGATAAAAAGATGGATTTTTATATTAACAGTGAGATTATTAAGAATATTGCAGGAGAGGGAAGCAAAGCAGGTATTTATAATATAAAGATATATAAAGCAATGGAAGATAAAGATTATGAACTGTTATATGATGGAATTATATCGGGAGCAGATGAAAGTGAAAAGCATATGACGGATAAAGAATCAGAGCCATATATCCTTACAGGTGATGAGTATCTTGCGACACTTTCCAGAGGAGAAAGTGCGGGTATAAGAATATTTATAACACTCGATGGAAAATCAATGGATAACTCATATATGAATAAACAGGGGCAATTAAGACTTAATATAAGTGCAACACAGAATGTGATAACAAATGATACAGACAGGACAATTAAAACAGTGAAGACAGGCGATAACTCTATGCTTATGTTGTTTGGTGTACTTGCGGTTGTATCAGGAGTGGCTGTACTTGGAATTATTGCAGGATTATGTGCCAGAAGAAAAGCAAAGAATAGTGTAAGTAAAGAATTATAACAGGTGATGCCTTGCAGGAAAACGGAATAGTATATGTTACGTTTCTGGATGATTTTTGCATGACATACAATGGAATAATACTTGATGACAGCAGGATTAATTCAGATAAGATAATCAAGCTGCTTTCTTATGTTATATGCCACAACAATAATAATATATCAGTGGGTGAGCTGTCAGAAGCATTGTGGAATGATGAGGAAAGTGACAATCCTGCCAACGCATTAAAGAATCTTGTATACAGGACAAGAAATGTATTAAAGAAATATTATGGAAAGACTGAGTTTATAAAAACTGGGAGAGGGTATTACAGCTGGAATAAAGATATAAGTATAAAGACCGATGCGAAGGAATTCGAACTTATGTGCATAAAAGCAGAGAATGAGGGCAGTGAGACCAAAAGGGCAGAGTGCCAGAAAAGGGCAGTTGGATATTATAAGAAGCATTTTCTTGAAAAGTATACTGATTGCTATTGGATAGTTACTCTGAATGCATATTATCACACGATGTATATAGAAGAAATCATAAAATTATCAAAGCTGTTATATGCACAGAAGGATTATAAGGTTATGGAACGTGTGTGCAGTGAGGCATTTATGACAGATGAGTTATCAGAGGATGTGCATTATTACTATATGAGGGCACTTATAGGACAGAACAGGATCATGGAGACAAGAAAACATTTTATTAAACTGGAGCAGCTTTTTAAAGAGCGGCTATGTGCCAGACCATCACCTAAACTGTACAGTCTTAACCAAAGTATTAATGTTCAGGACAATAATAAGAACTTTTACAGATATTCACATGGTGCGGTCGTATGTGATTATGATAATTTTTTAAAAAATTGTGAAATAGAAAAACGTCGTATGAGAAGAAATAACAATGATGCTTATATGGTGATTTTTAATAGTAACTTTAATATAGATAAAAAACAATGTGAGGATATTAAAAAAAGTACAAATGATGAATTATATCCACAAAAAAGAACAGATACGTTTCTGTATACACTTACACATTCGTTAAGGGAGAGTGATATTGTGTCAATGTCAGATAAAACACATTATATAATTCTGCTTCCTGATTGTAGCATTGATAATGTCAGAGACATAATAAAGCGTATATTGGACAATTGCAGGAAAGGGAACATAAAAGATATACCGGAATATAAACTGAAGAGGCTTGTATGTGACGTTGAAAGCTAAAAGCAGCATACAGACGTCTGAATAATACAGATATATGATTATCAAGATATTTTCATAGGCGAGGTTAGTATCTGTGCGCACTTGATACAATCCCGTTACTAAAAAATGTGCGCAGGAATGGAGGTAGTATGCCAAGTAGGTTAAAACAGAAAAAACTGTTAACTATACTGATAAGTGTATGTGTGTTTGTAATGCTGTGCGGTTTATCTGCTGTTATCGTGTATACAAATAAAACGGCAGGGACAGCATCAGTGTATGGCAATAAAAGAGAAGAGACAGCCAATAAGGAGAATAAAGCCCAGGGAGATGATAATACATCCATGGTCAGTACGGCATCAGATACAGTTGTATATACAGAAGATGCTGGTAATGATACGGATGTTTCTAAGCTGTCGGTTAATAATAACGGACAGGAAGATAACAGCATGGATAATAGTAATAGTATCAATGTTGGTAATAGTACACAGGATGACAGCAGCCTTGTAGGTTATTGTACATTTTATGATTATGTTGTGGCACCATATAAAGGAAGTAAATACAAACCTGGATATCACAAATATCCTAAGGAAAGCATAAATACAGCTGATAATTATGCTGATAATGGCAAACCTAAGCTGACGGTGGGAACCAAAGACCAGAATTATAGCCAGAACCGGTATTCATGCATGGTAAACGGGCTAGATGTTAACACATGTATATATTATAACGATGGAAAGTTTAAGACTGTAGGAACATTTGATGGAACGACACACGAGTATTATCTTGCATCACAGGGAATAATCGAGAGCCTTGATAAGAATGACTACAGGAAAGTTATATTTAATGTAGATGAACCTGGACTTTTTTCTGACGAAGAAAAGACTGGTAAGACAGTTATAAAAGATTATAAGCTCGTGTTTGATAAAAAAGATAATGGCAACAGAAGTTCAACATACACACTTGATTATGTATTATCACCTAAAGGCAATAAAACTTTAGCAGGTGATAACTTCTTTCCATTAAACGATTCGGAATCTAACGTACTTGATGCTGGTTATGGTGGTGCCAGCGGAAAGGTAGGAACAAACTATTATTTTGGAATGCGTTATGATGTTGAGTTTGCATTGAATGGATATGATGATGACCTGTTATATAAATTCACAGGTGATGATGACCTGTGGGTGTTCCTTGATGGAGAACTTGTATTAGACCTTGGAGGTATACATCCAGAGTGCGGTGGAGATGTAGATCTGTGGAAAGTTGGACCACTTGCAGATGAACTAAGGGCAGCAGGCAATGTAAAATCAGAGGTTGACCAGCATAAAAAACACATTATTACTGTTCTGTATATGGAAAGAGGAGGCAATCTTTCTAACTGTAATATGAAATTCACAGTTCCTGATTCCGCAAGAATTATTACCATAGATGATTATGATGTTGATAAGACAGTAACACTTAATGACTGGGAGAACAGGACATATGACGTTTCACTCGGAGCATATATAAAGAATACGGAAGGAGTTATTCTTAAAGATATAACAAATGTTACAGTAAGAGATTATATCGATAACAGATTCAATGTTATAGATGATGAAGGAAAGATTGTGACAATTGATGCAGATTATGCAAAAGAGCATGCAGATTATGTGTGTGTAACAAATGATAGTACACTTACAGCTAATGGTGGAAGCATAGGATATGATACAGAAAAGAATATGGTGTATGTAGAGTGGCTTAACCAGACTGTTGAAAATCAAGGGAATAGCGATAATACAGGTGCAGCAGGTAGTGAAGACGTAAGCACTGGTGATATAAAATATGGATGGAAAAAAGTTATACAGGTTAAAGCAAGTCCTTATTACGCTGGTGGTAATAATGTCACTACTAACGGTTTAGCTTCTGGTGTAACAGTAAACGGCAAATTCAAGGAATTTCCAAGACCGACGGTTAATGTAAGAACTATACCAGTTATTAAGAATATAGAAGATGTGGTATTTTATGGCGATTCATTTTCAGATTACAGTGATAAGTCAGAAATATTAAGAAGAGTTCTTGAGACGAAAGGATGTACACTTGGAGAGGACGGAACAGCTTTGTTGGATGAGGATTTTACTATTTACTGGTATAAGGATGATAAGCTCATAGATGAATCCAAGGTAGCATCTATGGAGCCAGATTCAGATACAGTATATAAAATAAAGGTGAAATATGCCGTAAGCAAGGTTGACGAAAACGACATGTGTACTAAGAATTCCAAAGGATATATAGCAGATGAGGTGCTTTATAACATGGAAAAAGATGTCAATGATAATTATTACGATTATGCGGTATATACTATACATGTTGTAAAAGGACAGCTTGATATAACCAAATGTATAGATGAGCAGTATACGGATAATAAGATAATAAGAGCCAACCAGACTTATGTGTTCAGAATAGAACAGTATGGATATGTAAATGCTGATAAAATGGCACAGAAGGGTGAATTAAAGGCTGTATTTTACCAGCCGGTATCATTCGATGCCAATGGTGACATAATAAAAAAGACAGCGGTAATAAGCGGATTAAAGAAAGGCTTTTACACCGTATCAGAAGATACAGACTGGGCATTGGAATATAAGCTTGTGAACATGTCTGATAACTATGATGGAAATAATAATACAGGTGGATACGAAACAAAGGATATATTTATAGGTGAAAACACTATAAAGGCAGATTATGACAATAATGTAAGACCAGAATTTTACGGACTTGACAATACACATTATGGATATATAGCAGATGGAGAGCCAGCGCAGACACAATTCACAAACAATAAGAATACTGGCTGGAGATGGCTTAGTGATGCAGCTTCTGCAATCAATAGGTTTATAGGCATTAATAAACAGTAAAGAACGGTGATGGCGAAAAAAGTAGATAATTCAGGTAAACAATGAAGAAATGGAGATAAGGATGAGTAAAAAAACAGGCAGGATATTAAGAATGATAACAGATATTATATTTGTGTTATTAGCAGGTATGTTGATTATTATGTATTTACCTGGTGTTGCAGGCTTTAAGAGCTACAGGGTATTATCTGCAAGCATGGAACCAGAATATCATGTTGGCAGTCTTGTATATGTAAAGCATGCCGATGAAAATGCGATTAATATAGGAGATGTCATCACATTTCACATTAATGAAAATACTCTTGTTACACATAGGGTTGTTGAAAGAGATGCTACACGAAACGGTTTTATAACTAAAGGAGATGCTAATGAAGTAAATGATGGCGGACTTGTTAACTATGATAATATCGTAGGAAAAGTTGTTTTTAGTCTGCCATTGTTAGGGTATGTATCC
Organism: Lachnospira sp. UBA5912; assembly: GCA_002435585.1. Classification (GTDB taxonomy): domain Bacteria; phylum Bacillota; class Clostridia; order Lachnospirales; family Lachnospiraceae; genus Lachnospira. The sequence continues at coordinate 6,722 of DJDY01000011.1, read as the reverse complement.
TCCTTTGTCAGTTCTATATATGGTAAATGTGTGGTTATAGTAATGCTGCTTATAATAACGGGCATGGAAATATTATCTGACAGATTAGATAAGATAAACCGCAGAAGTGTGCTTGAATAATAGAAAGGAGAATAAGGTGTGAAAAGAAATATTGCAGCTAAAAAGGTAATAATATCAGTAAGTATCCTTGCTGCCGTTACAGCGCTAATCACGGGTGCAACATATGCAAGCCTTAATACGAGGACAGAGAGTGTTGTCAATGATTTTCAGGGAGCCTGCGTAAATATAGGGGTTGTTGAAAAGAATAAAGGTGATGTGGTACTACTGGAAGATGAAGGAACCAATGATGATAAAACATATGATGTTAATAAGAATAACAATTCCAACGAATATGAGCGAATAAGTGAAAATAAAAGAACAGTATCAAAAGAGGTAGCAGTCAAAAATATAACATCAGATGATTATCCAACAACAGACACTTCGGTAAGAGTGAGATTCGTTCCTGTGCTTGTGTACGATGATAATGAACTTAATCAGAGTAAAGGAACCGTAGGACAGACAGTTCCCGTTGATATGAGAGGTAGTGTGGATTATATACTGGCAGACAAAGTTGTGTCGCAGGAGGAATACAATGCATACAGTAAGGAAGATGATAAAGCTTCTATAAAATGGGTATATTGTGAGGCTTCAACAGGTGATATTAATGACAGATATTATTATTGTGTATCACCTTTAGCACCGGGGGAAGTATCAGATATGTTATTAAATGCAGTAACTTATAATGGTGAATTGCCAGATAACACACATTTTGAATTAAGGGTGCTTGCAGAGGGAATAGCAGAGTCACAGCGTGCATTTTTGGAATGATAATAGAAGATAAGAAGAACAGGAGAGGATAAGAGAGCCTTAAAGACACTTGTAATTATATCAGGATTGATTTACAATTATTGGAAATCAATGTAAAGAAAGAAGGAACAATGTATTATGCAATTCAATGTTTTACAGAAAGCTATGATTGATGCTATGAAAGCAAGAGATAAGCAGAGAAAGGATTCTATAGCTGTACTCGTATCAGCAGCCAAGAAGCTTGCTATAGATTCAGGCTGCAGGGAGGATATTCCTGATGATATGGTGGATCAGGCTATTCTTAAGGAAATCAAGAGTGTAAAAGAACAGATTGATACTTGTCCTGCAGATAGAACAGAGCTTTTGGATGAATACAATGCACGTCTTGCTGTTATGTCAGAGTTCGCACCAAAGATGCTTTCAGAGGATGAAGTAAGAACAATAATTACTGAAAAATTCGCTGATGTCCTGGCTACAAAGAATAAAGGCCAGATTATGAAGGCAGTTATGGGAGAGTTAAAGGGCAAGGCAGATGGTAAGGTTATTAATGCTGTAGTAGCAGAATATTGCAAGTAACAGACTGTATGCGAATCATCTGTTATTAGATGTATAAAGATAAAATAAGAAAAGATGGTATCATGTTAAATATGTGGTACCATCTTTTTTGAATAAAATATTTAAAATTTTTAATGCTCTCACTATATAATATATAAACAACGTAAAGAAAATAAGAAAAATGTGTAAACTATTGTGTTGAAAAAATAAAATATTGTATTATAATAGAGATAATGTTATTGTTATATATTATTAATTACTTAACAGGGGGAGAGATGAATGACTATTGAAAAAAGAAGGTCAAGAAGAACTGATATAAGTGTAGAGATATCTATCAGACAGTTAGGAGATAATTTCGTATCAGGATATTCACCAGAATCGGTTGAAGTTCATGTGATAGATATTTCACAGGATGGTCTTGCATTCAGGTCAGATCATGAGTTTAAGAAGAATTCTTATTATGATACGATTATCACACTTTCTAACAAGGAATCTATTTCAACGGTCATAGAGATAGTTAGAGCACAGAATGATGGGGAAAAAGATACTACGTATGGCTGCAGATTTATAGGAATAAGTTCTGAAGACCGGTTTAAGATAAGTGTGTACCAGATAGTAGATGAGGCAGAAAAGAAACGATAATTAATAGATTAATAAGTGAGTATAATGCTTAATTAAGATTAAACAGTAAAGTCACATATATATAACAGGATTACCAATCAGGTGTAACCTGTTATATATATGTGACTTTTATATTACATTTGTATTTTTATATATTATATATGTATTTTTATGTGTTCTATTATTGTTTCCATAAATCTTAATTAGCAGTTGACTTTTTGTTAGCTGATGTTGAAGTTTTTGAACCAGATGAACTGTTTTTATATGGATCCATTGTTTCAGTAGAAGATTCATGCTCACTCACATATTCGTCTACGTCAAATATTTCACCAGCAAGAACTTTATTCATCATGGCAGAGGCATTCTTAATATCATCTACATAAGGAAGAACTATGGATGCGTTGTATGCGCCAACAACTTCGAGATGTCTGTATTCATCTGTGCTTCCGCTGATGCCATAAGACTGTATATTCCAAGGTGTGTTGTTGCTAAGCTGCATCTTAACAAGGTCTGTTATAGCTTTGTTAGGAATGTTAGTAAGGAACAAGTCACTTACTGCATCCATGACAGCAGAATATCTTGTAAGTATAGCTGGGGATGTCGCCTTCTGTATGATACCCTTGATAACTGCGGTCTGGTTACGTCCTCTCTGGAAGTCGCCAGCCTTGAAAGCATGTCTTTCCCTTGCAAATGCTATAGTCATATCTCCATCACACTCATTCTCACCTTTAACAAAATGATATGCAACAGGTGCCGCATCTTCGCCATTTGTGAATTCAACCTCAGAATCAATGGTTATTCCACCAAGAGCATCTACTATTGATTTGCTTCCAAGGAAGTTAATCTTGACATAATAATCAATATCAATTCCATATAGATTCTCAAGTGCTTCCATAGAGCGTGCTACGCCATAGCTGCCAGCATGAGTCAGTTTGTCATATCCGGTAACACCTTTGTTGTTTGATATTTGTATATAGGAATCTCTTGGTGTTGTAACCAGTAATACCTGCTTAGTTTCAGGATTGACTACCGCAAGTATGTTTACATCACTAAGTGCATTGTCTGAAAGCTTGGTATCATCGCCTTCATCACTTGATATGCCCGATACGTATATAACAAAAGGATCTTTTTTAACATTGATATTGGCGGTATCAAGTTCTACCTTTTTCTCGTAACGATAGGTTTTGATTATCTTTATATCGTTTTCAAAATTCTCATAATCCTGCGAAATCATGTTAATCATGGAATGGTCAATAACTATGGCTTGTACGTTGGTTCCGGTATAGAAAGCATCTATTAGTTCGTTCCATGAATTATATGTATTAACATTAATATTGTGGTTTGTTTCAGATTTTATACTGTCTATGGCAGTTGGAACATTTTCACTGGCAGCAACCGAATTGTATGCATATTTATAGTTTACAGTGTCAGACAGACTTGAAGCCTTATCTCCTGAGAGCACACATACATCCACGATATCAACAGCTGTTTCAGAGCCGCCAAGTTTTGATAATACTGAGTCAAACTTCGATGTGAACAGGTATGAAAACAGTATGAGTACAGAAAGTAATACTGATATGAATTTACCAAGTATATGTGACCTTGAAAACTGCGATGTAAAGTCATATAAAAGAACAAGTACGAGAATTACATTCAGTATTATAAGGTATTTGGCAGGAAGCATATCAAGCTTGAATACGGTAATCTGGAAAAGGACAGTAAGGACGAGCTGTATCAGGACAAGTATAAGTCCAATGGCAAGTCCCCAGCCACGCCGCTTTTTTCTGCGTTCAGCTTTTGAAAGCGTAACATCCGGTTTGAATAAATATTGCAAATCATTTTTTGATGGTGATGGTTTTGACATAATAATCCTCATTTCTACATATTCGTTATTAATATTTTTATTGATTAATATTTTTATTGATTAATATTTTTATTGATATCTGTACCTATGACTTTTGGAAAAAACTTTGAAATATTTTACCAAAAAATCTTATACATTTTATCACACTTAAATCATAAAATAAATAAATGATATAAAATATTAGTAAATATTAGTAAAATAAAAATTAAAACACAACTTTTAAGTTTAGCTGCTATATGTTATTATATTAAGTAACTTATACAAAAAGGAGTAAACAAATGAACGAAAACAATCAGACAGTTGTTCGTGATGCACGAAAGTTAGGTATTCCTAAGATGCTTATACTTGGTATACAGCATATGTTTGCAATGTTTGGGGCGACAATACTTGTACCAATACTTGTATCAGGATACTTTCAGTCAGCATGTAACGAACCATTATCAAGGGGACTTACTGTCTCTGTCACACTGTTTTGCGCGGGTGTAGGAACTCTTATATTCCATGTGTGTTCCAAGTTTAAGGTACCGGCATTTCTTGGTTCATCTTTCGCATTTCTGGGCGGCTTCTATACAGTAGCTAACTTAAACAGTGGAATGTATGAGGGGATGGGGGCTAATGAAAAGGCAGCATATGCCTGTGGTGGTATAGTAGTCGCTGGCGTGTTGTATCTGGTGGCAGCACTTATATTCAAGCTTGTAGGTGTTAACAGGGTTATGAGATTTCTTCCACCAGTTGTTACAGGTCCTATCATTATATGTATCGGACTTTCATTAGCTTCATCAGCTATATCAAATGCATCAACTAACTGGCTTCTTGCCGTGGTTGCACTGGCAGTCATAATAATATTTAACATATGGGGCAAGGGCATGTTTAAGATTATACCTATTCTTATGGGTGTAGTTATATCATATGTGTTTGCACTTATACTTAATGCCTTTGGCGTTACTAACCCGGATGGTTCAGCGATACTTAACTTCGCATCTATATCATCTTCAAGCTGGATAGGTATTCCACAGTTCCAGATATGTAAGTTTGATATAACATCTATACTTGTTATGGCACCTATCGCTATAGCAACTATGATGGAACATGTTGGTGATATGTCAGCCATATCAGCAACAGTAGAGGAGAACTTTATTGCTGACCCAGGTCTTCACCGTACACTTATGGGTGATGGACTTGCAACTGCATTTGCAGGTTTCTTAGGTGGACCAGCTAATACAACATACGGAGAGAATACAGGAGTACTTGAGCTTTCTAAGGTATATGATCCAAGAGTTATAAGAATAGCAGCTGGACTTGCTATTGTATTGTCATTCATACCTAAGTTCTCAGCAGTGATATCAACTATGCCGGCAGCTATTATAGGCGGCGTTTCATTTATGCTTTATGGTATGATCTCAGCCATAGGTGTCAGAAATGTTGTTGAGAACAAGGTAGACCTTACAAAGTCACGTAACCTTATAATAGCAGGTGTTATATTTGTATGTGGACTCGGCTTCTCTAATGGACTTACATTCACAGTAGCAGGAACACATATTACACTTACAGCACTTGCAATAGCAGCAATAGCAGGTATAGTTCTTAACGCAATATTACCAGGCAATGATTATAACTTTGGTGTTAATCCAGAAGGTGACCAGAGCCGTGGAGTATATGTAAGCAATACTGATGGTAAGTAGCAGGTTACATCCATATAATATGTACATTTATATATGGTGTTTAAGAGCACCTGACAAAAACTATGTATATTAAAACATGCGCAAAAAACGTGCGCAGAAAAGAGGAACATTATGAATTTTAAAGAGGAAAAGAATATTACAATATTTGAACATCCATTAATCAAGCATAAAATATCACTTCTTCGTGATAAGAATACAGGTACTAATGAGTTCAGAAAGTTAGTAGAAGAAATAGCTATGCTTGAGGGATTTGAAGCTATGGGAGATCTTGAACTTCATGACGTTGAGATTGAAACACCTATAGAGAAGTGTATGACACCTATGATAGCTGGTAGAAAGCTTGCTGTTGTACCTATACTTAGAGCAGGTCTTGGAATGGTTTCAGGTATACTTGCACTTGTACCAACAGCCAAGGTTGGACATATTGGTATGTACAGGGATGAGGAAACTCTTGAACCACATGAATATTACTGCAAACTACCTAAGCCAATAGAGGAAAGACTTATTATTGTAACAGATCCTATGCTTGCAACTGGTGGTTCAGCTATTGATGCGATTGACCAGATAAAGAAGCATGGCGGTAAGAAGATTAAGTTTATGTGTATTCTTGCAGCAGAGGAAGGACTTGAAAGACTTCATAAGGCTCATCCAGATGTCCAGATATATGTTGGACAGCTTGACAAGAGACTTAATGAAAATGGATATATATGTCCTGGACTTGGAGATGCAGGGGATAGAATATTCGGAACTAAGTAGAAATATTGCTGTTTAGCACACATTCGGTTAACATACGGACGACATAATATAAGTGAAAATCGGTGTCGCATATACATCATCAATGCCAGAAGCTTCACTTGGATATTTCTAAGACTTTTCATATAGGTATTGGCAACTGCCGCTACCGTTCGATACGGGACATCCGTGTCTGTGGATAGCTAGGATGATTAAAGAAAAGTCTAAGAACTATCACAATTGAACTTCAAGTGCATCTCACGATGTATATGCGACACCGATTTTCACTTATATTATGTCTGGTTATAGCTTAATTTACGAAAAATGAATGTGAGGCTAAATCAGAGAGGCCACGTTTTTATTAGATTAAGCCAACGCCAGATATAAGGAACTGAAAGACTGTCGTCGGTAATACGTAGGAC
>DJDY01000193.1 GCA_002435585.1 Lachnospira sp. UBA5912 | reverse complement strand
TACCGTAAAAATCATCAAAAAAGTATAACAGTAAAGCAATATGTTTTAATTATAGCAAGTCAACATAACAAAACACGGATATATGTTATGTATAATCTTTCGACTATTCAATCACATAATATCCGTGTATCACTATTTATTTTATTAGAAGAAATATAATAGCTGGCATAAAACCACATTAATTATTACTATTTATTAATTATTCCTGAATAGCCTTAAATGCCTCATCCAGATCCTCAATGATATCATCGATATTCTCTGTACCGATTGAAAGTCTGATTGTGTTAGGCTTGATTCCCTGGTCAAGAAGCTCTGCTTCATTGCACTCTGAATGTGTTGTGCTTGCTGGATGTATAGCAAGTGACTTAACATCAGCTACATTGGCAAGAAGTGAGAATAACTCAAGGTTATCGATAAACTTCTGTGCTTCTGCTGCTCCACCCTTGATTTCAAATGTGAAGATAGAACCACCACCGTTAGGGAAGTACTTCTTGTAAAGTTCCTGCTGCTCTGCATTAGTTGAGATAGAAGGATGGTTAACTTTCTCTACTAATGGCTGATCTTTTAAGTACTGAACTACCTTTAATGCATTCTCAACGTGTCTTTCTACACGAAGTGATAATGTTTCAAGTCCCTGAAGGAAGATGAATGAATGTATAGGTGAAATTGTAGCACCTGTATCACGAAGAAGAATAGCTCTTATATATGTAACAAATGCTGCTGGAGCTGTATCCTTTGCAAAGCTTACACCATGATATGATACATTTGGTTCTACTAACCATGGGAACTTATCTGCTGCTGCAACCCAGTCAAACTTGCCACTGTCTACGATTACACCACCAAGTGTAGTACCATGTCCACCAATGAACTTAGTTGCTGAATGAACTACGATATCAGCACCATATTCAATAGGTCTTACAAGGTAAGGTGTTGCAAATGTATTATCAACTACAAGTGGAATGTTATGTGCATGTGCAATCTTAGCGATTCTTTCGATATCAACTACTTCTGAGTTAGGGTTACCAAGTGTTTCAATCTGTACTGCCTTTGTGTTAGGTCTGATAGCTGCCTCAATAGCATCATAATCAAAAGGATCTACGAATGTAGCTTCAATTCCGTAATCTGGAAGTGTATGTGCTAAAAGATTATATGTACCACCATATATATTCTTAGCTGCTACAATATGGTCACCTGCATGTGCAAGTGCCTGGAAAGCATATGCTAAAGCTGCTGCTCCTGAGCCAACTGCAAGTGCTGCTACACCACCCTCAAGTGCTGCGATTCTCTTTTCAAATACGTCTTCTGTTGGATTAGTAAGACGTCCATATATGTTACCTGCATCCTTAAGACCAAATCTGTCAGCTGCATGCTGACTGTTATGGAATACATATGATGATGTAAGATAGATTGGAACTGCTCTTGCATCTGTAACTGGATCAGGCTGTTCCTGTCCTACGTGTAACTGTAATGTTTCAAACTTAAGATTTCTGTCTTCGTAATGTTTCTTTGCCATAATAATGTCCTCCATATAAAAGTTATTATTTACATATCCCTAAGATATGTTGTTCTGTCGATGACATTATAATACACGCTTTAACCTAGTAGGTCAATAGTAAATATTATTCCTAAATTATATTAGCAGTTATAGCTTTTAGCTATAATATTATCAAATATATTTTAACCTTATATTACTTCTTTATTCTCCCCAATAGTCTATACTTTCATCCGTACGCAGACTCACTCCAAACATTTTTGACATAAAATCTTCACGCTCGTTATATACATAAGTTACATATATATTTTTTCATCCAATTTATAAAAAATATAAGAATCCGCTTCTTACTTTACACAGCCAATAAGCTCATTAACATCCATAACTCCATTACGTGCACAATAATCTCTTATTCCATCAGCTACCTTTATAGTAGTCATAGGATCGTTGAAGTTAGCTGTACCAACTGAAACCATAGTAGCACCAGCCATAATGAATTCAAGTGCATCCTCTGCACATGCAATTCCGCCCATGCCTATGATTGGAAGCTTCACAGCATTGGCTGTCTGGTATACCATTCTTACTGCAACCGGCTTAATCGCTGGACCTGAAAGTCCACCTGTCTTGTTAGCCACTGCAAATGTTCTTCTGTTAATATCTATCTTCATTCCTGTTATGGTATTAATAAGTGATACAGCATCTGCACCGCCTGCTTCTACTGCCTTTGCCATCTCTGTTATATCTGTTACATTAGGACTTAATTTCATGACAACCGGCTGCTTTGCCACCTTTTTTACTGCCTTTGTTATACGCTCTGCCATAGCTGGAACCTGTCCGAAGGCGATTCCACCCTCCTTGACATTAGGACATGATATGTTTATTTCAAGCATATCTACCGGCTGCTCACCTAACTTTTCAACAGCATCCACATAATCCTCTTCTGTTTTTCCACAAACATTTACAATTATACGTGTATCATACTGCTTAAGAAATGGTATATCTCTCTTTACAAATGTATCAAGTCCCGGATTCTGAAGTCCGATGGCATTTATCATGCCACCATAGGTTTCTGCTATTCTTGGTGTAGGATTACCTGGCCATGGGACATTGGCAACACCTTTAGTTGTAACTGCTCCAAGCTTACTCAAATCTACATATTCACAGTACTCCATACCTGAACCAAATGTTCCAGATGCTACTGTTACAGGATTGTTGAATTCTACACCTGCGATATTTACTTTCATATTTACATCAGCAGGATTAACTGGATTAACTTTAGCTGCCATTATAACTCTACCTCCTTAACATCAAACACTGGTCCTTCCTTACATACTCTCTTGTTATTAACCTGTGAATGTTCATCCTTTTCTGTCGACTTGCATACACATGCAAGACATGCTCCTATTCCACACGCCATTTTTTCTTCCAGCGATACATAACATGGTATGTTATTGCTTAGAGCATATTCCTTAATTGCACGCAACATAGGAGTTGGTCCACATGCAAATATTACATCTCCAGTAATATTATTCTCTCTTACAGCATCAAGAACATTTCCCTTGGTACCAACACTTCCATCCTCTGTTGCAACTGTTACATGTGCATATTCATCAAACTCTGTCTTTAAGAAAAGCTGCCCGTCTCTGTAACCTAATACTGCCTCTGTATCACACTCAAGCTGTTTTGCAAGTTCAAGCATAGGTGGAATACCTATGCCTCCACCAAAAAGGATAGCTTTCTTAACTGGTCTGTGTTCTTTCTTTAAAGTACATACCCCATCCTTGCACTCGTGAATGGCAACATTTTCTACCTTATCAAATATAACCTTTATATCATATCCGTTTCCAAGTGGACCATGTATGTTTAATGTCTGGCCAGCTCCCATCTGTGAAAACTCTTTAGTACCCTTTCCTGCTATACGATATACTATTCTTAACTTATCACCGTCTATCCTGCAGATACTTATAGGTCTTGGAAGTAACCTTGAACCATCGTTTGAATACACTGATATAAACTGTCCCGGTCTTGCTTCCTTTGCTATTCTTTCTGTCTTAAGCCACATTTCATATACACCATCTGCAAGACAGGCAGTGCTTATTATGGCAGCATTTTCTCTGTATGACATATTTAATCCTCATTTCCGCGCACTTTTTTTATATATCGTGTTCGTGTCATGTGCGCGCAGACACAAATCCTGCGTGTGAAAAAAAAGATAATATTCTGATTTATCACGCTAGTCTTCATTACAAACAATCACTATACACAACTTTTCCATTACATATAGTGTATTTTATTTTACCATAAAGTTCATCGGCTATGAAAGGACTGTTAGCAGCTTTTGATGCAAAGTTTTCATTTACAACCCATTTTTCATCTGGTGCATATATAACTATATCAGCAGCACTGCCTTCTTTGATATATCCTTTATCCATCTTATAAAGCTTTGCAGGGTTAATTGTCATCTTTGAAAGAAGCTCTTTCATAGTAAGCTTTCCTGTCTTTACAAGATTAGTTACACCAAGCGCTAAAGATGTTTCAAGTCCTATCATTCCGCTTGGAGCTGCCTTGAACTCTTTAGCTTTTTCCTCTCTGCTATGTGGCGCATGGTCTGTTGCGATTATGTCTATGGTTCCATCTGCCAGAGCCTCTATTATGGCCTGTCTGTCTTTTTCTGTTCTTATAGGTGGATTCACTCTTGCAAGTGTTCCCTTTTTTAACACAACATCCTCTGTGAGTGAGAAATGCTGTGGCGTTGCCTCTGCATGGACATCTGCACCTAATCTCCTGGCAGTACGCACAAGTTCAACTGAAACTGCCGAGCTTATATGCTGTATACATATGGTAGCACCTGTTGCTAGTGCCAGCATACAATCTCTTGCGACCATAATATATTCTGAAAGTGCCGGTGCACCGCCAAGTCCAAGCATGTCTGATATAACACCTTTGTTAATCCCCTGCTGTTCTATAAATGCAGGATTCTCCTCATGGAAGCTAAGTGGCATATCAAGTGCTTTAGCCTCCTCCATGGCCTTTTTTACAAGCAGTTCATCCTTAAGTGGAATTCCATCATCCGTAAATACATAAGCACCAGCTTCTTTAAGGCTTTCAAAATCCGTAAGCTCTTCTCCCTTAAAACCTTTTGACACGGCTGCAGCTGAATATACATTTATCGGAGTTTTCTTTCCTTTATCCAAAACATACCTGAGTGTTTCGACATTATCTATTACCGGCTTTGTATTAGCCATACACATAACTGTTGTAAAGCCTCCTGCCGCTGCTGCACTTGCTCCAGTTTCAATATCTTCCTTGTATGTAAAACCTGGATCCCTGAAATGTACATGAGTATCGATCAGACCAGGCGCAACTATCATTCCCTTGGCATCTATAACCTGCTCATAATTATCAGCGGCAGTTTTCTCATTAAAGCTTTCTGACTCTTCATCAATGCAGCCTATTTTCTTTATTATTCCATCTTCTATAATGATATCTGCATAATCCTCAAATCCACTTGCTGGATCTATTATGTAACCATTTTTTATTAATATCATAATTTACGCTTTTTCACTCCTACACTCACGAACCCGCGCTCTCGCGCTCTTCCGTCCTGCTTCGCATGACTGCCCATTTAGACTAATCACATGCAAATCACTTATAAACAACTTTATCCAGCCTTAAAAAAGCGGCTTTATCAGAGATTATAACTGATATTGCCGCTCCATAATCATTCGTTATCATTCAGAGTCAACACTGCAAATCTCTGAACTATAACTTATTATCTACTTTCCAAGTGCTCCATTAATATCAGCAATCATATCAAGTGCTGCCTGTCTTGAAGCCTCACCAAAGTTCTTATCACCAAACTTAGCATATTCTTCTTTCTTATATGCTGCGATAATTCCTCTTGAACTGTTTACAATAGCACCAAGTCCGTCAGGATTAAAAAATGCAGTAAGATCTTCTGCCTTTCCACCCTGTGCACCATAGCCTGGAACCAGGATATACGCCTTAGGCATAACCTTTCTTAAAATCCTGCCCATCTCCGGGTATGTAGCACCAACAACAGCACCTACGTTACTATATGTGTCGCCCATGCACTGACTTCCCCACTCGCCAACCTTTGCACCTACATGCTCGTATAATGGTCTGCCATCAATAAGCTGATCCTGGAACTCACCACTTGATGGATTAGATGTCTTAACAAGTATAAATATACCCTTGTTCTCTTCCTGGCATACCTTGATGAATGGATTGATTCCATCTGAACCAAGATATGGATTAACTGTTGCAAAGTCCTCATCAAAAGGAGCTAACAGCTTAGAACCAACCTTAACCTTTCCAAGATGTGCTACTGCATAGCTTTCAGATGTTGAACCGATATCACCTCTCTTGACATCACCGATTACAACCATATCTTTCTCATGGCAATAATCAACTGTTTTCTTAAAAACCTTAAGTCCTTCTATGCCAAACTGTTCATACATGGCAATCTGTGGCTTAACTGCTGGAACTATATCATATATATTATCAATGATAGACTTATTAAACTGCCATATAGCCTCTGCCGCTCCCTCTAAAGTTTCCCCATACTGTTCAAATGCTGCTGCCTGAACATGTTCAGGAATAAACTTCATCATAGGATCAAGTCCAACAACTACTGGCGCATTAGTCTTTACAATCTTATCTACTAACTTGTTTATCATACGATAATATCTCCTTTTCTATTCTTATTGCGACATATGGATATTCATACAATATTCATCCTGAAAAATCATTGTATACACAGTATACACAAATCGAGCAAGTCAGCTCATATACAGATTCTAAGCCTATTGCTTTTATCCGGGTATCTTAAGATATCCTCTTCATAATTCATATCTGTATGTCCACATTATTCTACAACTTTGGAACATCTTTATCAATAATAACTTCTGTTCCATTGTTATTAGAGTACACAACCTTACCTGCAACTATAGTATATCTTACCTGTCCTGATACCTTCTTTCCATCGAAAGGTGTGTTATGTCCTTTAGATGCAAATGTATTGCTGTCAATAACATACTCCTCATCAGGGTCTATTATTGTAATATCAGCTGTCTTTCCAGGAAGCAGCGTACCCTTGTCTATTCCTATGATCTTAGCAGGTGTATAGCTCATTCGCTCTGCCATCTGAAGTGGTGTAAGTACTCCTTTCTTTACAAGCTCTGTTATAGTAAGAGCAACTGATGTCTCAAGACCTGTTATACCGAATGGTGCCTCAACAAAACCTCTTTCTTTCTCTGTCTTATGATGTGGTGCATGGTCTGTTGCTATGCAGTCTATCACACCACTCTTAAGTCCCTCTATAAGCTTGTCCACATCTTTTCTTGTACGAAGTGGTGGATTCATCTTATAGTTGGCATCATCCTCTGTTATAGCATCCTCTGTAAGTGTAAAATGATGTGGTGTAACCTCTGCTGTTATATCCATTCCTTCCTTCTTGGCATCTGCTATCATACGTACACTGTCCTCAGTAGAGCAATGACAAAGATGAAGCTTCGCACCTGTATTCTTGGCAAGTAATATATCTCTTGCAACAATTATATCCTCAACAGCATTCATAATACCATAGAAACCTAACTCTCTGGCATGGTTACCCGCATTCATAACACCTCTTGCTGCCAGATTCTTATCCTCACAATGTGCAAACACAGGAATATCAACCTCTGCCGCAAGTCTCATAGCCTGTCTTGCTACTCTTGCATTCATGACTGACCTTCCATCCTCGCTTACCGCTACTGCACCTGCCTCTTTAAGATTCTCAAAATCTGTGAGGTATTCTCCATCCTGACCTGCTGTTATAGCTGCAATTGGAAGAATGTTGATATCAGTAACTTCTTCTGCCTTATTCTTAATATATTCGACCATCTCAACACTGTCTATAACCGGCTTAGTGTTTGGCATAGGACACACAGTAGTAAAACCACCTCTTGCCGCTGCTCTTGCACCTGTTCTTATAGTTTCCTTATGTTCAAAGCCTGGCTCCCTGAAATGTACATGAAGATCTATAAGTCCTGGCATAACATAACAGCCTCTGGCATCTATTACACTGTCTGCATCATCTTCAATATTCTTAGCAACCTTTTCAATCACACCATCTGTAACAAGCAGATCCTTAACTTCATCTGTATTACTTGCAGGATCAATAATTCTACCATTCTTTATCAGCATTTTCATGATCAATTTTCCCCCTAAAGTTTAGTTTTTCAAACTCATACGCTGGAACCGGTTTTCCATAATAGAATCCCTGTATATAGTCAACTCCGAGCTCCTTAAGTATGTTAAGCTGTGCTTCGTTCTCAACTCCTTCCACAATAATACTTGTATCAATCGTATCTGAAAGCTCCACAATCAGCTTTATAAATGCCTGTGCGTATTCATCTTCAACTATATCATCAATAAATGTCTTATCGACCTTTATTATATCAAGTGGAAGCTGTTTAATATAGTTAAGTGATGAATAACCTGTTCCAAAATCATCAAGGGCAATTCTTGGTCCTAACTCCTTGATTCCTTTTATTATCTGAAGTACCCTGTCCATATCGTTAATAGCAAAGCTCTCTGTTATCTCAAGTACTATATTGTGTGGTTTAACACCTGTTTTCTTAAGTATGCGTGCTACAGTTCCTACAACATCCTTCTGCAACAGCTGCACTACTGAAAGATTGACATTGATATGAAAATCCGGCATGCCATGTTCATTCCAGTACCGGCACTGCCTGCAGGCTTCTTCAAGAACATAGTCGCCTATAGATGTTATAAGTCCAAGATACTCAGCAAGTGGTATGAAATCACCTGGTCCCATGAAACCTAACGCCTTGCTGTCCCATCTTACAAGTGCTTCACATGATGCACATTCTCCTGTTCTTATGTCCACAACCGGCTGATAGAATACGACGAATTCATCTATACCTGATGTAACAGCCTGTCTCATATTATTCTCAATATCAAGTCTTCTTGCTGTGTTTAACTTGCTGCAACTGTCATAAAATGTGTAGCCGTTCTTTCCATTCTTCTTAGACTCATACATCGCTATATCTGCAAGTCTTATAATCTCGTGTACATCCTTGCTGTCATCCGGAAATACAGCTATACCCATACTCATAGTACAGAAATACTCTGTTTCCATAAGATACCATGGCTTGTTAAACATATCTTTTACCTTATTGGCTATGCGTTCAAGCTCACTGAACATATCTGGCATAACAATAGCAACGAACTCATCTCCACCCATGCGGTAACACTTGCCACGAAGTCCAACTATACTCTGAAGTCCTGCGGCTATCTGCTGTAAAAGAACATCTCCATACTGATGTCCGAGTCCATCATTGATATGCTTGAAATCATCAAGGTCAATAAACATAACAGCACCTTTAACTCCGTCTTTAACAGACTGCTTGATAATCTTTTTAAGATCTGATTCGCATTTCATACGGTTATAAAGGCCTGTAAGAAAATCGTTATGTGCCTGGAATTCTATCTTCTGCTGGCTTTTCTTTTTCTGTGTTATATCAGATGCTGTACAGACAATAACCTCACTTCCATCTATCCATACAAGATTGGTGAATCTTATCTCAAACCACAGACCCGATTCAGCACTGTATTTTTCAATAGGACGTATATATGGTTTAACATAATCTGTACCATCATCCTCATCGTATGCTTTCTTCCTGTCAAGATATGTCTTATACTCTTCTGATGACATAAGCTCCTGCATGCATTCCCTGATAGCATTCTGAATCTCCTTTGACTCCGCTGCAACTTTGTTGGAAAACAGTACATTCGCCGTATTCTTGTCACATACTATAATACCTGAGCCTATGTTGTTAAGAATATCTTTAAGTACTTCATATGAAGACAGCAGCGAGTTGTTAGTAACTCTCATCTGTGCTGTATTCTGTATAATGGATGCTATGCTATGTATAAACCCTTCAAGTTCTTTCGTCATTCCATACTTAATATTATGTATAATTATATACATGGCATTAATTCCATTAATCTTGATAGGAATAACGCAGTCTTTCCCACATAAATCTGAACACGGATATGAAAATACATCTGCACTTTTTTCTAATTCTTCTATAGAGTATTCTTCTTCGTCCAGATAATTAATAAAGTCTTTGGCTTCACCTTCTGATGCAACGTAGTCAAGCCTGTGTTCATCTGAATTCTTCTGTACAACCACAATATATTCTGCCTGAATATACTCATTGACTTTATGTAATATAATCTTAACTATATTCTGAAATGTATCCTTCGACTCCAGGCTTTCTATCACCGAAGATAACACTTCATACTTATTACTACAATTACCCAAAACCTGCCTCCTGGATTGTTTTACATACAGTAATTATATAATATTTATACCTGTTTGGAAACTGTTTTCTGACATTTTAAAGCAAAATATTTGAATTTATCTTTATTGTTTTATATACCTTTTTATGATATTATGGTGTTTAAGGATTGCGTGAATTGCATAGCAATGTAGCAATCCTGGTGCATCAGTGAGTGTCAAAAAGTATGAACCCACATGAGCTTACTCATAGTTGGGCACTTTGATGCCTACTGATTAACATAAATTAACAGGAGTTAAACAGATTATATGGAAAATATTTACAAGTACAGTACAACTCTTAAAGCATCTGGGGATGATTATAAGAAAATCGTATTCTGGAACCGTTTCTTAAGGAATCCTGCAGAACTCATACTTTCATGGGTACCTGCTGCCATATCAGTAATTATGATGATTCTTGGTAAATACAATACATTTCTTCTTGTAATATATGCTGTATGCTGGTTCTACCCTATATACATATTTGCTTTCCAGTTCAAGAACAGCGTTAACTACCACTTAAAACATAGAGATGCATCAGAGGATGCTCCATGTACTATCACTCTTATGGATTCTGCAATATTAGCTGATATTCCAGACCATAACCTTGTATATACATACGAATGGGAACAGTTTACTACTGTTTATTTTTTGTATGGCTATTATATGTTGTTTGCTGGGAACAAGATGATTGTTATGCTTAACACCAAAGATATGCCGGACGACGTTAAAAGCAACGCCGGACAGTTTATCAAAGAACACGTAGACCTTAATAAGTGTAAGATAGCTTATTAACTATTAACTTATGTTAGTATAACGACTTTTTAACTGTACACAGAATAAAAAGAGCCAGTCACGGCTCTTTTTTTATTGGGATTACGACATTTTCTGCAATCGTCACATTCTATCGACTATTTATGAATTCCTTCTTCTTAAATCTGACTACAAGGCTTGTGACAAACAGCACAGCTATGCACACAGCTATCGGCATAAGAATATTTTTTCCTAATAATATACCCTTTTTATATACAGAATAAGTCATCACATACTTACGCCATAGAAGACCAGTGCTTATAGCATCATTGGCATCATAATATTCAACGCTCACTATAACCATAGCTGCAAGATAGCCAGCCCATTTCATATCCGTTACCCACCATACTGCAAGCATAATCAGTCCCATAACGAATATAACTGCAAACGTCTGCAATATAAAAACTGCACTTATAAGTGCAAATGAAGGTGCTGCCTCACATGGCATATGTATGGCGCTATAACACGTACTTGCCTCGTCTTCCCAGTTATATATCTTTCGTTTTATACATATGCCTGCTATAGTTGTTGCTATATATATGTATACAGCGATGACTGCACTAAGTATTGCAAGGTCCTTCACACATCTTTTCCATATATTATATATATGTTTATGCCTCGTAATCATCATTACCGAAAAATTATATCTCTGTACATACAATATATAAAACAATGAACATATTGTAAGCAGCCTGCTCACATAATATATGCCAATGCCTATATACACATCATACAGGCATGCTTCTGTATCAGACGGAATACCCAGCCCTCTTAATATTGTATTAGGCAGCAATATAGTTATAACAACAAGCATTACTATGGACATTCCCTTGTCATTAACACTCAGTAATTCCCTTATCTTTCTCATACCTTTTCAGCTCCATGTATTATAATCGCCTTATGTACCGGATATAATGACATATCAAAGTAAAAGTCTGACTTTATAAATCTTGCCCTGCGTTCCTGTCTTACTAGACTGTTAGACACACCAAAACGTATAGCAAATGTTTTGGTTTCATCTGGTTTTAATATAGTATCTCCTTCTTCATCTACTGCATATATCATTCCCTGATTATCATATCCTATAGGATATGCCACAAGCTCTACATTTGGTACAAAATCAGCTGCCAGATTGACATTCTCATCTTTTTTGTTCGTAACATCAAAAACAATGACCAATCCATCCTTATCACTTCTCATCTCTTCTGGCATATTTTTCTTATCAACAATATCATTCATATTGCCAAAATAAAGATTAGCTACACATATTTCTAATTCATTATGTTCTACAACATCCCCTGCTTCATAGTACTCCTCAACTGGAGCAGGCAGTCTGGTATTAGCATTTCTGTAAACTAATATAAACACTATAACCAAAACAAGTGTCACACATAATAATATGCCATACTTCACTTTCTTATTTTTAAAATGTATCATTCTTCAACCCCCGCCATATATACAAAACAATATCAAGCACAACTATCATCACTATAAATAAAACATAACTTTCCCAGTAATTCGTGGCAAGCTGGCTCATACTAAACAACCTGTATGGAGCAACCGCTTTAATTTTATTGTACGGAAACCAGCTTGAAGCCGCATTCATAAATTCACATAGCACTACAGGAAAAAGTAATACTATAAATGTATTATTCACCCATAAAGATACCATAAGCGAAATTGTTGCCAGTAATCCACCACATATAAACTGCAATATAAAGTACAACAGATAATATACATAAGGATGTGTAAAAAATATACTACTCCACATAGAATTAGCTGAATAACACAATGTACCATTATTCCATATCATAGAAGGAAGCAGCATAGCTGTTGCTAAAAGATTAACAAGCAATGGCAGTACCGCCACTATCCCACCTGTTGTAAATACTGCGATAAACTTGGCTATAAGGTAATTAATCTTTTTAGTTCTGCAATAATAATTTCTTATAATTCCTGTACGCCTGTCTGTATAATATGTAGCTGCATATGGCAGAACTACCATTATCGGAAGTAATCTTATATACAACGTATAATAAACATTATAACTTCCACCTATCCATGTATAAAAAACCGTATACGGAAGCGTTAGTCCCCCATATTCAAAAAACTCCAGCGGATTAAGTGCATTATGCAGCCCCACTTTGACAAACTGCACTGTAACTATTATCATTCCTATAATAAGCGCAATCTTAAAAGCTGCTCCTTTTAGTGCCCGCTCCATTTCAATCTTTAGCATCTGCTTCATCCAATCAACCTCCCAGCCACATACATTATTACATACAGAATATCAACTACTTACCTAAGCTTGTCTGAATATGTAAAATCAAGCTTTAATAATTCATCCTCGTCATATATCTCTTTACGTCCAGTTTTATGATTAACTGTATAATTAGTTCCTATATATATATCATTATCAAGCATTAATCCATCTGTTTCTAAATCATCATATATAGTTTTATGTTCATCTGCTGAATAATGACTTTTATATCTTGTAACTTTATATTTCTCTATAAAACACAGCATCACAATATCCTTGCTTTCTCCAGCATTTATTGTAACTTTATCAAACTTATGCTCAACCCAGTCATCCGGTTTAACGAAAAATGGTATAAAATTATCATCATAAATAGTATTATATTGAAGATTACCATTATCATCATACTTTATGTCATAATAATATAAGCTCCTTGCTAAAAATTCTTCTGCCTTTTCACCTGTATTAGTTACATTCAGTCTGAATATAATCATATCCATATCTATGCCTTTATAACTTTTGCATATATTAGCATCTTCATCTATATACACATTTTTCTCATATGTATCTAAATAAGTACGCAACTGTTCTATGCTTTTATCATCCTCATACTTATAGATGTCTTTAAAATCATCTGTAACATATGCTTCATCTACTCTACATTTAAGTTCTTTATTAATTATATTTATTGTATCACCCATGTTTAATATCGGTGGCACCTCTTCATCAGAAGACATCGTATAATATACAGAATAATCATGCCATTTAGACTCACCATCAACTGATGCTGATGTTGCTACGATTGTTTTTTCATTACCTCTTTCAGACATTGAATATACATCATCTATATTAGTTAATCTACAGCCAGCAAGTGAAATTAAGATTGTAACGCTTATCATAATAATTATGCTTTTTTTGTTCATAAATTCATTCTTCCCCCTATCCTTTTCTCTTTATAATTCAATCGGTTGGGAATTATTATCCCCAACCGATTAAGAGATGCTTTTTCCCTCTTTTACTTTAGTTAGTTCTTTTTAGTAGCCACTCATATTATCAGGACTCCAAAGCCCACCATAACTTGCAGCATCATTTGAACAAAGAGTTGCTTTAATGCATATGACTGAATGGTCATATTCATATGCCCAATTCTTCATATATTTTTCAGTACCTTCATAAAATTTATGCGCAATACTATAACTTTCTCCCACTGCACTTGCATCATAACTTTCATAGCCATATACATAAGCTAAATAACCTACATCATCCTCACCTTCAAAGCTATGACATCCCATCCATGCAGCTGAGTCATCAAATTTAGATCTTTTTTCTGTCTTTTGTTCATTGTAACCATCAAAGCTGAAATCATAATCTGTGTCGCTATTATTATTCGCATAAACATGCGCTGTCTGCACACCTGTAAATAATAACATTCCTGTGAAAGCACCTACAATAAGCTTTCCAAAAAGGCTTGTCTTATTATACATAACACACTTCCTTTCTCTGATTTAATCATCAGTAACCCATTGTCAACAAGTAACTTTATAGAACCGGTTCCGTTGTATTTATTCTACCACACAAAAACATCTATTTTTTCAATTTGTAATAATTGGTAGGTTTTATTGTAATATTTGGTCAATAAATGTTATTTTTCAGTATATTCAATCTATTTTTATATACTATATTTTATATTTCTATATGTACAATATGTATAATTGACATAAAAATACCAGCCCTTCAACATCAGATACGTACCCTGACATCCCGAGGCTGGTATATAAAATATATCCCTATACTTACATTCTCTTATTCCTTACTCCGACCGACACACTTGTTACATACTCATATTCTGTTTTTTTAACATCATACATTCCATCATACTTCTTTATTATCTTCCTGACGCTGCCTATACCTCTGCCGTGATTTTTATAATAATCTATGGTTCTGGCTTCCGGCGTGTTTATATAATTATTCTTTATAATAAATACGATATTACCTGCGTGGCATATAAGCTTAATATCTATATATGCATCCATATTATTCTGAAGTGCACGGCTTACAGCATATTTGCTGTTATCTATAAGGTTGCCTATAATCATGCCAAGGTCACTATAATCGACATCCAGTTCCTCTGGAACTTTAATGTCATAGGTTATATTTACACCTTCTGGCACTTCAGATAACTTATACGACAATATACTGTTGACCCTTAAGTTCGTACAGTACTTTGGCTGTCCAGCTGTATTAATATTATCAAGTATATTATCAAGCTCCTTTTCGGCTTCATCATAATCCCTTAACTGTATGGCATAACTGAGCGTATTCAGTCTGTTCTTAAGGTCGTGTCTTATGTCCTTAAGCTCCTCCTGTGCCTCTTTGATATTACCATACAGCCTGTTATTCGTGTCTATCTGTATCTTAAGAATGTCTTCCTCATAGCTATGGCGTGCGCCTGTGTCTATCTCTATCATACTTATACATACAATATCCTTGGCTAGACATATCACAATCATAAGTATTACATATATCACATACCTGTCATTTACCTGCTGCGGCATTAGCTTATACACCAGCATAAGAATTATATTCTGTGCAACAACCGTCATTATAACAGCTATATCCGTAATCCTGCCTACGCTTACTTTTCTATAATTGTTATATCTGATAAATGCGAACAACATTATTATACTTACAAATATAATAAATGGAGTTATATAAACTGATGCTGTTTCCTCACTATACACTATACTGTTACGTTTTATGCTCCATACAGCTTTTATGACAACTGATATATTGATAAGCACATTTACATATATAAGTACTGCCGATATATTTTTATACAACTGGGGAATGTCCGATTTATTCAATATAATAAGAATAATCGCAAGTACAGCACACAATATATAATCATCATATAATATAAGCCTGTACAGGCTCACACTTATCGCTGCCATTATTATTATGCTTTTTAACAGCTGCTTTGTATCAATGGCTATCAGCCATATTATGTTGTGATGTATTCCTGCCTGTATACTGTTATCTGTATAATATTCGCCTGTATATTTCAGGGACTTGATAAAGCTTCTATATATTATGTATTCAGTTATTCCAAGAAGTATAAACCAATATTCCCACATCATCAGTACTCTCCACGCTTATGTTACAGACACATATTTATTAAAGCCATCCACGAATTCCCTGCTGTAACGTCTTGATATCGAAACCGGAACTGCCTCGCTTTCACGCCCTGTCTTATACCATACCATATCTGACTTTATTCTTGATATATACTTATAGTTTATAAGCATTGAACTGCCTGACATTCCAAACATATCAGAAGGGAATTCTTCTTTGATATCCTTTATCTTTCCATATGTCCTGTATTCTTTACCAGATGTTATGATATTGATATACCGCATATCTGAATATATGCACACTATATCGTTATAGTCTATCCTGTATATAGACTTTCCTATATGAAATATGAACTTGCTGCCATCATCTGTATACAACTCGTTAATCTCGCTAAGTATCATACTAAGACGTTCTTCACCTGCCGGCTTTACTATGTAGTTAAATGCATGTACATCAAATGCTTTCTGCATATAATCAGTATGGCTTGTTATAAATACTATAACAGCCTCCTTATATCCCGCCTTTATCCACTTTGCAAGACTTATTCCATTATCATCACCAAGTTCTATATCAAGAAAATACACATCATATGGTATATTCTTATCATTAAGTTCTTCTTTCATATCCTCTGCACAGTTATATGCATCTGTTTCTGCTTTTATTCCAAGCTTATCCGCTGTCTTATCAAGAAGTCTGACAAACATATCTGCCTGTACACTATCATCTTCGCACAATGCTATCCTCATACAATTCCACTCCTCATCAATGCAGCTTATGCCAGTACTTTAATCAGTACTGACAGACAGACACCCACCTAATTAACGTGCAAGCCATCCGCCATCAACAGCCAGTGTAAATCCATTAACATAATCCGATGCCTTAGATGCAAGATATACTACTGCACCCTTCATATCATCCGGCGTTCCCCATCTTCCAGCAGGTATTCTGTCAAGAATAGCTTCACTTCTGTCTGCATCATCCCTTAACTGTGCTGTATTGTTAGTAGCCATATAACCTGGTGCTATTCCGTTAACATTAATATTGTACTTCGCCCATTCGTTAGCCATTGCTCTTGTAAGACCTATAACTGCGCTCTTGCTTGCTGTATATGATGGAACTCTTATTCCACCCTGATATGAAAGCATAGAGCATACATTTATAATCTTACCACCTTCCCCCTGCTTTATAAGCTGTCTTGCAAATGCCTGGCTTAAGAAAAATACCATTTTTTCATTTACCTGTATAACTGAATCCCAGTTTTCTTCTGTAAAATCTATTGCATCCTGTCTTTTAATAAGTCCTGCATTATTGACAAGTATATCCACTTTTCCATATGCATCTATAGCCGCTGTCATAACCTTATCTATAGAATTCATATCTGAAAGATCTGCTAATACTTCAGTAAAAACTTCGCCATCAGCCTCTATCTTAGCTTTAGTTTCTTCACAAGAACGTCTTGCAACTCCAAGCACCTTAGCTCCTGCCTGTGCAAGTGCAATACTCATTCCCTGTCCAAGTCCTGTGTTGGCACCTGTAACAACTGCCACTTTACCATCTAACTTAAATAAATCTAATATCATATATTCTCTCTTTCTTAACCATTCGTTGTCATCTGCTTATCTAGTTAAATCCTATGAGTTTATTCATAACCTTATAGCCTGTCTTTGATATTCCTCTTCCAACGCGTCCTGGAATATTAACTGTACTTCCTAACAGACTGTATCTTAGTTCCTTGTAAAGCTGCTTATCTGTATCCTTAACATATTTCCAGAGTTCTTTCTTCTTATTAAGATTCTCCTCTGTTCCTGATATTATTAAGAATATTGATGAAACTTCCATCATTATTCTTAAATATGTTCTCATATATTTTCTGCATTTCTCATTTTCCGGCTTTTCTGAAAGATATGAATCTATAAGCCTTTTAGTAACTCTTAACTGCTGGTCTATCCTTGATATCATAACCTTTTCATTAACTGACTGGTCATCTCGTCCTATGAAATATCTGTAGAAATTAGTATTTATGTAATACATTTTCTTAACAGAAGGTAATGGTTCGAATACAAATATATTATCAACATAAAACGTATGCTCAGGAAGTTTTAAGCCACAATCCTTAATGAGCTGTGTCCTGTATATAACTGAATGCATAAGAATATACTGGTCAACTTTAAAATGCCCCATATCATCCCATCCAAACATCTTATCAACAGGAAGTGCATTTTCGTAATGAATAACCTTTTTTCTTTTAGCTCCAACCTTCTCGTATACATAGTTAGCTATAACCATATCTGGAAGATCATCATTCTCAACAAATTCCTTAAGCTTTGCAAGAATTCTCCTGTAGCTTTTTACATCTACCCAGTCATCACTGTCAACAACCTTAAAAAAAATTCCTGTGGCATTGGCTAGTCCTGTATTAACCGCCTGACCATGCCCTCCATTTTCCTGATGAACAGCTTTAACTATACCTGGGTATTGTTCTTCGTATTTTTTAGCTATCTCTAAAGTGTTATCCTTTGTAGAACCATCATCCACTATAATAACTTCAACATCATCTCCTCCTGCAAGGCATGATTTAATGCACTTTTCCATATATTCTGCTGAATTGTAGCATGGAATTGCAAATGATAATAACTTCATATGTATAATCTCCTAATTAATATACTAAGCTGCTTTTTCGTGCCAGCACGAACAGCAGCTTCACTTGAGTGGAACTCACTCATTCATTTACTTTTTGTGATACCCAAACGAATTGCTACACTGCTTTCGCAGCTTACGCAATTCTCC
>DJDY01000047.1 GCA_002435585.1 Lachnospira sp. UBA5912 | reverse complement strand
AGGTTAAAACATCATAATATTGCAATTAATAAAATAAATGACTACTGAAAAAATATATTTATTAACTATGTATCAGATTATCTTCATAGTATTAAGTGAAACAATAAAATAATGAATAAACTCTGCAAATTATAATAAACTACTTAAGCCGAAAATGCAATAGTAAAAAATGAATAATATGCAATTTTATGCATTAATTATGCATAAATATAAAAACATAACCAATAAACACTTTACATAAGAAAAAAAGTTGCTATAATGTAATTTATCATTTTTATTAATTCATTTTTATATATGGATTACGAATGAAAATATTCACACGAATGAATAATTACACATTCAGATGGAGGACGTATGGTAAAGGTTGGAATTATCGGTGCTACCGGATACGCAGGTAACGAATTAGTAAGAATTCTTTTAGGACACAAAGATGTAGAAATAGTATGGCTTGGTTCAAGAAGCTATATTGACCAGAATTATTCAGATGTATATAGAAATATGTTTAAACTTGTAGATGCAAAATGCATGGATGACAATATGGATCAGCTCGCTGATGAAGTTGATGTTATATTTACTGCTACACCACAGGGATTGTGTGCATCACTTGTTAATGATGAGATTCTTTCAAAGGCAAAGATAATAGATCTTAGTGCGGACTTCAGATTAAAGAATGTTGATATATATGAGAAGTGGTATAAGTTAGAGCATAAGGCTCCACAGTATATTGATGAAGCTGTATATGGATTGTGTGAGATTAACAGGGACAAGATAAAGAAAGATACAAGAATAATAGCTAACCCAGGATGTTACACAACAACATCAATTCTTACATTATATCCACTTGTAAAGGAAGGAATTATTAATCCTGATACAATAATCATTGATGCTAAGAGCGGAACAAGCGGCGCAGGCAGGGGCGCAAAGGTTGCTAACCTTTTCTGTGAAGTTAATGAGAGTATGAAAGCATATGGTGTTGGTACACATAGACATACACCAGAGATAGAAGAACAGCTTGGATATGCTTGTGGAAGAGATGATTTAAAGCTTATATTTACACCACATCTTGTTCCTATGAATAGAGGAATACTTGTAACAGCTTATGCTAATCTTGAAAAAGAGGTAACTTACGAAGAGGTCAAGGCGGCATATGATAAATATTATGATAAGGAATATTTTGTAAGAGTTCTTCCTAAGGATGTATGCCCAGAAACAAGATGGGTTGAGGGAAGCAACTTTGTAGATATAGGATTTAAGATAGAGCCAAGAACTAACAGAATTATTGCTATGGGTGCATTAGATAACCTTGTTAAGGGTGCGGCTGGTCAGGCAGTACAGAATATGAACCTTTTATTCGGTTTTGAGGAGAATGAAGGACTTAAGATTGCACCTATGTTCCCATAGAATTATATAACACAGGCGGCACTATAAATATTTTATTCATATAAGATTAATAAGAAGTTATTGATAAGTAATAATTCTGATATACGATTATTTAGAAATGATTATTAATCTGGACAGGAGGCAGTTATGCAGATTATTGAAGGTGGAGTTACAGCAGCTAAAGGTTTTAAGGCGGCAGGTATGGCAGCAGGTATTAAGTATAAGAATGGCAAGAAAGATATGGCTATGGTCTTTTCTGAAAAGCCATGTGTTACAGCAGGAACATTTACACTTAACAGAGTATTTGCAGCACCAGTAAAGTGGGATAAGAGTATTGTATACAGTGAGGAAGGTGCACATGCAATAGTAGTCAACAGTGGTGTTGCTAATGCATGTACAGGTGAAGAAGGCGACAAGGCATGTGAACTTGAAGCAAAGACTGCAGGAGAGGTGCTTGGAGTTCCTGCTAACTCAGTGCTTCTTGGTTCTACAGGTGTTATAGGTATGCAGCTTCCTATGGATAGAATGTGTGCAGGTATCAAGGCACTTCCAGAACTCCTTGATTCTACTAAGGAGGCAGGAACACTTGCAGCAGAGGCCATTATGACTACGGATACTAAAAACAAGCAGGTTGCATGCACAGTAGAGATAAGTGGTAAGAAGGTAACTGTTGGTGGCATGTGTAAGGGTGCTGGTATGATTCATCCGCACATGGCAACTATGCTGTGTTTTATAACAACAGATGCTGTTGTTGATAAAAAGGCACTCCAGAAGATGACAAGTGATATCGTTGAAGATTCCTTCAATATGATATCAGTTGATGGAGATACATCAACTAATGATACAGTTTTGGTACTTGCCAATGGAGAAGCAGGTAATGAAAAGATAACAGAAAACAGCAGCAGTTATGATACATTTTATGAGGCATTAAGCTATGTACTTACAGAACTTTCTAAAAAGATTGCTGGCGATGGCGAAGGCTGCACATGTCTGTTTGAGGTTCAGGTAAAGGGTGCAGCAACTAAAGAACAGGCAAAGATTCTTGCCAAGTCCATAGTTACATCTAATCTTACAAAGGCAGCAATATTTGGACATGATGCTAACTGGGGAAGAATACTTTGTGCAATGGGTTATTCAGGTGTTGATTTTGAACCGGAAAAGGTTGATATATTCTTTGAAAGTTCCGCAGGAAAGCTTCAGATAGTAAAGGATGGAACTGCAACAGATTATAGTGAAGATAAGGCAACAGAGATACTTTCACAGAATCCGGTAACAGCTATTGCTGATATTAAACAGGGTAATGCAGAGGCAACAGCATGGGGATGTGATCTTACATTTGACTATATAAAGATAAATGCAGATTATCGTTCCTAATATGATATGAATAATATGCTGGCAGCATATTATTCATATTCAAGTTTGCGTTTACGCAAACCTGATTGAATCCCAGAATGGTTTGTATGCATTTTGTTTTAATCAGATTGTACATGATAGGTATAATGTTATAATATTTTAGTTCAAGGAGTTAAAGATGAGTACAATAGATATGGAAGAAGAGTTAAAAAAGGCACAGATATTAGTTGAGGCTCTTCCTTATATACAGAAGTTCAGCAGAAAGATTATAGTTGTTAAGTATGGCGGAAGTGCCATGGTTGATGAGGAACTGAAAAGAAAGGTTATTCAGGATGTAGTATTATTAAAACTTGTTGGTTTTAAGCCTATTATTGTTCACGGAGGCGGCAAGGAAATCAGTAAGTGGGTTGAAAAGTGTGGAATGACACCTGAATTCAAGAATGGTTTAAGAGTTACAGATGAACCAACCATGGAGATAGCGGAGATGGTTCTTAACAGGGTTAATAAGAGCCTTGTATCACTTATTGAAGAACTTGGAGTTAAGGCATGTGGTGTGTCTGGTAAAGATGGCGGGATGCTTAAGGTAGAAAAGAAATATTCCAATGGTGAAGATATAGGATATGTTGGTGAAGTAACGGATGTTGATACAACTCTTATCCATTCACTTCTTAAAGATGACTTTATTCCTGTTATATGCCCTATAGGATATGATGATAATTTCCATTCATATAATATTAATGCCGATGATGCAGCATGTGCCATAGCAAGAGCAGTTAATGCTGAAAAGCTTGCATTCTTAACTGATATAGAAGGTGTATACAGGGATTACAATGATAAGTCAAGTCTTATATCAGAGCTTTCTACTACAGAGGCAAGAAAACTTCTTGCAGGCGGTACAATAGGCGGTGGGATGCTTCCTAAGCTTAATAACTGTATAGATGCTATAGAACATGGGGTTTCAAGAGTACATATTCTTGATGGACGTATACCACATTGCTTACTTCTTGAAATATTTACTAACAAGGGTGTTGGTACAGCTATTTTATCAGAAGGAGCCGAAAAGTTTTTTGAAACGAACCTGTAGAATTATGGGTTCGTGAGTGTAGGGAAAATAAAAATAAAATTATGATATAACGAGCGCAAATGAATAAATGATAATATAAACAATTAAGAAAGGCATACATTATGGAAACTAAACAGATTATTGAAACAGCAGAGGAAAAGCTGATTCATACATATAACAGATATCAGATTGTACTTGATAAAGGTGATGGCGTAAGATTATACGATACAGATGGAAAAGAATATCTTGATTTTGGCGCAGGTATTGCAGTGTTTGCACTTGGATACAATAATAAAGAATATAATGATGCACTTAAGGCCCAGATAGATAAGCTTATACATACATCAAACTATTTCTATAACGAGCCAGCTGTTACAGCTGCCAAGGCTATAACAAAGGCTTCAGGGATGGACAGGGTATTCTTTACAAACAGTGGTACAGAATCCATAGAAGGTGCTATTAAGCTTGCTAAGAAATATGCTTATTTAAAGACAGGCAGAACTGATTCAGAGATTATTGCCATGAATCATTCATTCCATGGAAGAAGTATGGGCGCACTTGCTGTTACAGGTAATAAACATTACCAGGAAGCATTTGGCCCAATGATACCAGGAATAAAATTTGCTAATTATAATGATCTTGAAAGCGTTAAACAGTTGGTAAATGATAAAACTTGTGCTATTATATTTGAGACAGTACAAGGTGAAGGTGGAATATATCCGGCAACTAATGAATTCATACAGGGAGTAAGGAAACTTTGCGATGAAAAAGGTATTCTTCTTATACTTGATGAGATTCAGTGCGGAATGGGAAGAACAGGTACTATGTTTGCATTCCAGCAGTATGGTGTAAAACCAGATATTCTTACGGTTGCCAAGGCTTTAGGATGTGGTGTGCCAGTAGGAGCTTTCCTTGCAACAGAAGAAGTTGCCAAGGCTTTGGTTCCTGGAGATCATGGTACGACATATGGAGGTAATCCACTTGCATGTGCTGCGGCTACTAAAGTATTTGAATTATTTGAGAAACAGAATGTGCTTGCTAATGTTAAGGAGGTATCAGCTTATCTTGAAAAGAAACTGGATGAGCTTGTAGAAGAGTATGACTTTATAGTTGAAAGAAGAGGACTTGGACTCATGCAGGGACTTGAGCTTTCAATCAGTCCAAAGGATGTAATATCTAAGGCATTAGACAACGGACTTATTCTTTTCTCAGCAGGAACTAATGTTATCAGAATGGTTCCACCACTTGTAATAACTAAGAATGATGTTGATGAAATGATAGATAAATTAAAGAAGTCATTTTAGCAGTAGATATCGTTTTTGACAAATGTTTTAGATAAAATGATAATTCGTGGGTGCAGGATGAAAAAGAGTAAATTATGATATTATGATATAGTAATTACTGGTGGATTGTCTGGTTATGTTATTTCACAGGTTGTATGAAAAGGTTGGAAATATGATGAAGATGATTAAAAAACTTATATCAGTTGCTATGGTATGTGTTATGTTTACATCAGTAGCGGCATGTGGTAAAGCTGACAAAGATAAGGATGCAAGAAATCTTGCAATAGAAACGCCGGTAACTATTAATGTCTGGTATAATGATAAAGATTACGAAAGTTATCTTAATAATGTGGCATCTGGACTTAAGGCAGCTAATAATCTTATAACGGTTAATCCTGTATATGTTGAAGTACAGGATATGGTAGATACAATATACACAGAGACAGTAAGAAATAATAATGCGCCAGATGTGTATCTTATGTCTGCAGAGAATAACGATAAGGAATACCTGCTTGGTCTGATGCTTGAAAATGATTCATATGATGATATATATAATGAAAAAATATATGGAAAAGCGGCCATAAATTCAGCATCTTACAAAGGAAAGCTGTACGGATATCCAGTAAGCTTCAGTATGCCGGTAATGGTATATAACAAGAATTATGCATCGGATGTTGATTCATACGAAGAACTTTTACAGATAAGCGATAATTATAGTGTTACAGATGAGAATCAGAATATAACGAGAGTATTTGATTTCGATGCATCTGATATGCTTTTGAATTACCCATATGTAGGACGTTATATGAATATAGGTGGGGAATACGCAGAGGATGCCAATGTATTTACAATAGACGAGCAGAATTTTAAGAAGGCACTCAAAGAATATGCATCGCTTAAAGATAAATTTGGTATAGACAGGGCGGAATCAACATATGATTCGTGTGTTGATGAATTTGTGCAGAATA
>DJDY01000054.1:17855-30824 GCA_002435585.1 Lachnospira sp. UBA5912 | reverse complement strand
AAATATATAGGGCAGGGACTGCCACATTAAGAATTATTTTTCTTATTGCGGCAGTCCCTTTTAGTTATTGTTAGATCCAATCTGAAATCATCGTTAATGACAAAAACATGTACTTAAAACCATGTACTTGTAAATAACCCGAAAGATTACAGCTTCTGATGTTCTTTCATATATTCGTCATATAATCCGATGACTTTATTCATAACCTCAGGACCAGGAGCACCGAGTGTAAGTCTCTTTTCTACACATGTCTTAAGACTTATTGCTTCATATACATCCTCTTCGAATACAGGGCTTATCTTCTTGTATTCATCGAGTGGAAGGTCATCAAGTGCTATTCCCTTATCTATGCATAGAAGTACGAGTTGTCCTACGATTCCATGAGCATCACGGAAAGGAACACCTTTCTTGACAAGATAATCGGCGGCATCTGTAGCATTAGTGAAGCCCTTCTTAGCTGAATCTTCCATACGTGCATTATTGAACTTCATAGTATCTATCATACCTTTGAATAAGCTTACGCAGCCCTTAACTGTATCTATAGCATCGAATGTAAGCTCCTTGTCTTCCTGCATATCCTTATTGTATGCAAGAGGAATGCCTTTCATAGTAGTAAGAATACTCATGAGTGCACCATATACACGGCCTGTCTTACCACGTACAAGTTCTGCTATATCAGGGTTTTTCTTCTGTGGCATGATGCTTGAACCCGTACTAAATGCATCATCTAATTCGATGAACTTATATTCGTTGGAATTCCATATGCATATTTCCTCTGAGAATCTGCTCAAATGCATCATAATAGTAGAGAGTGCACTTAGGAATTCGATAACATAGTCTCTGTCAGATACTGAATCCATACTGTTAAGAGTTGGTCCGTAAAATCCAAGAAGTTCGGCTGTCATTTCCCTGTTAAGAGGGTATGTAGTACCGGCAAGCGCACCCGCACCAAGAGGACAGTAGTTCATTCTGTTATAGATGTCGTGAAGTCTGCTTCTGTCACGCTTAAACATCTCGAAATAAGCTGCAAAGTGATGTGCAACAGTTACTGGCTGTGCTTTCTGCAGGTGTGTGAAGCCAGGCATATATGTTTCAACATTTTCCTTTATTATCCTTAAGATAACTTCCATAAGTTCCCTTACTTCTTCATCAACATTCTTAACTTCATCCCTTGTATAAAGTCTCATGTCAAGAGCTACCTGGTCGTTACGGCTTCTTCCAGTGTGAAGCTTCTTTCCTGCATCGCCGATTCGTTCAATAAGTGTAGCTTCCATAAATGTATGGATGTCTTCATATTCATCTGTGATTTCAAGCTTTCCTGATTCGATATCAGAGAGTATGCCCTTTAATCCGTCAGTAATCTGTTTTCCTTCTTCTTCTGAGATAATACCCTGTGCTGCAAGCATAGTGGCATGTGCAATACTTCCCTGTATGTCCTGCTTATAGAATTTCTGGTCAAATGAGATAGAAGCATTAAAGTTGTTTACAAGTTCGTTAGTTTCCTTAGTGAAGCGTCCGCCCCAAAGTTTCATGTTTTACCTCTTTCCTGTATGTATATATTAATAAGTAACATACATGTTAATGAATTAAATATGTAAATAGTAATTATATAGTGTAATTACTATTTAAAGTTATATCTGGATTATATGATATGATGTAAGTGTCAAAAGTATAAAAAGTCGTTTCTGCTTGCATAGCAATGTAGCAATCCTGATACATCAGTGAGTGGCAAAATTACTTTTGACACTCACATCATGATATGCAACATTTATATTATGTGCCACTTACATTGTATATCATATAATACAGTTATCTTTATACATAATAAAGATAATTCTATCATAATAATAATTAATTGCAAATAAATCTGTTAATGTTTAGCAGTATCAGTAGTATTTAATGCTGCTTACAATGACTGTCTAGTCAGCGTGGTTACTTTCATCACTGTCAAGATTGTCGAAATCATCAAGCTCATCAAGACTGAAATCATCAAGTGGTATATGTGAATCCTCTATGTTCTCTGAATCAGTGATATGCTCCTGTTTATCATAATCTCCTGAATGCTGTATATCGGTCAGGTTGTTATGTCCTGATAGTTTATCGGACATATCAGAAGGTTCGTTGTTGCCTTCACTTGTCAGTGAGACAGATGTGTTTTTTCTGTTCTTTTTGTTCTTTTTCCCAGTAAGAATCACATCATCCTCACAGATAAGCTCCTGTAGCAGTAGGGGCCATCCAGAGGTTATTATTATATTCATGCGGCACATTCTTTTAAAGAAATATATGCTGATTAATATAATAATGCAGAGTGATGTAATAATGCAACCAGGAATAAGATTAACAGGTGTGTATTTAAGTGTAATCTCATGCTCACCAGCTGGTACATCGACACTTATGAGAGCACCATATATGTCATTGGTTTTAGTCTTTTTACCATCTATATATACTGACCAGCCCTTATCGTAAGGTATTGAACATATAAGTGTTGCATCTTTATTGGCATTGACTGTGCCTTTTATCTTGTTGTTTGTGAATTCTGATACATTAAGTGAGTTGTTGTTCAGAATGTTAAAGGCATCTATGAATCTTGTTGTTTCAAGTGTGTATACGCTTGCGTTCATAGAAGTATCACCTGATATTACTATTACATCATCGGGTGTTGCATAGCCAAGGTCTATTATAGTGCCACCTTTCTTAAGGTCTTTATATGTGTATTCTGCTCCATGAATAGTAGCGGTTACAGAATCACAGGCAGTATTTCTTGTGATCATATACAGATGTCCTGCCTTGACAGGTTTTACTTCAAAACTTGAGTCGGTAGCATTTTCATACGTCAGAGTGAACACGTTGGCTATGCCTGTGAGGTTTTTGATAAGTGAATTCTGGTTCTCTATACCGCTGCCGATAGCATCATTGCCACTCCACTCATAAGGATTATTGTATGTCATATATCCTATTGGAAGAGTATATGTGTTTTTATATATGAATTCACCATCATCACCTGTGTAATATGTCCGTAGGGAACTTTCTGTAAGTATACGGTTAGATATAGCATATTTTACAGAGAAAAGGCTTTCTGTTACAAGTGTTGCACCATTGTATTTATATGAGTTAAAGGAATGCTCAAAGCCAAGCTTTCCAAGGAATTCTTCCATGGCACCGTTAGATGTTGAAGAGAAAGTTGACATACTATGGTAGTTATGCCATGCACCATCATTGTTTGAACGGCTTCCAAACTTTTTATCTATTCTATAGAAAGATGAATCATCATTGGCGACTGTTGATGTAACAGACTTAACAGCATCATAATCAAGAAGATATGATGTACGGCTTGTAGTTCCTATACCTGTTGAATCCATGTTGATAGTACATTCTATGATACACAGTGAAAATGTGATGAAAAGGACAACTGGAATCTTAAAATCATGCTTCATGTGTATGACCATAAGAAGTGCGTATACAAGAATGAAAGCGCCACTTATATATACTATCTTAAAGTCATATGTTTCATCTGTTGTGAATACCTGTTCTATAAAGAGCATAATTCCTATGGCTATCCAGAGTGCACCACCAAGCTGTCTTGTTGTCATACTTTTTATATGGCTGAATGCTTCATAGCACATAGTCAGAAGAAAGAACACATATATGAATGACTGTCTGCATGGAAGACTGTTAGGGAAGTGGAATCCGTGCCATATAAAGTTAGGTATATTAAGGTTAAAAGCAGTAAGAAAGGCAAGTATAAGAGCTGATTTACCTATCTTTTCCCGAAGGTCAACCTTCTTATCCATAATATACAGAGGAAATAAAAGCAGCACTGCGACTCCACAATATATATTAGGATAATGTTCAAGCCCAAGGTGTACGGGAACATCTATAAGATGTCTTGTAACCACATTAAGTATGCTAAAGTACAGGGTCAGCTTCTTAGGGAATTCTATGTTGTTGGATGCTGAAAGTGTAAATGCATAGAATTCTGGGAGTAAAAGGCATGCAGCCAGTCCACCTGCAAGAAGCGAATATATGGCAAAGTTTAAGAATTTCTTGGCATATATAACAGGTCTTCTTGTTCCTTTGTAAGCAACCATAAGTACTATAAAATATAATACTACAGATATACATACCATAATAGCTATATAGTAGTTAGTGTATATGCATAAACCAAGCGTTATACAATAAAGAAAACAGCGGTTTTCGTTAACAAGTCTTTCAAGTCCGAGTATGATAAGTGGCAGAAGTACAAGACAGTCAAGCCACATTATATTCCAGCTGTATGCAGCAACAAAGCCGGAAAGAGAATAAAACATACCAAACAGTGCAATCGTACATTTTCTGGTGTTAAAGTGCTTTGATATATAATAAGTGAATGTAAGGCTGCTAAGTGACAGCTTCAATATGATAATTGCATTCATTATTTCAATCATATATTTCTGTGGAAACAGAACGATAAACCAGTTAGACGGACTGGCAAGATAATAGGCATATAATGCTGTAAAGTTGGTTCCCATGCCTATATCCCAGCTATAAGTAAGGCTTTCTCCATGTCTTAGCTTGTTCCATAATTCTGAGAAAAAAGGTGCATACTGATGATACATATCCGAACGCAGATAGCAGTTGTTTCCGAATGGATAGATTTCACGTGCTATATATAGTGCGATCATTATAATAAGCGGAATTATGAAAGCAATTATATAAGTGATACCACCACTTGGAATATTGTCATAAGTATGGTCAAAGACAGAAAAGTGTCTTTTTCTTTTTTTTGTATGTGCAGCAGTTGTGCTATTAAGTGAATCCAAAACGATACCCCCTGTGAGTTAATCATAGATATCATGTGCAAAAGATTAGAAAGCCTATGCAATAAGATATCAACGTAATTGTATATATTTTACCAAAATATAAAAATACTGTAAATAATATAAGTTAATTATTTAAGGTTTGACTTGTATTATTACTTTTAATTATGTACAATAAATATGTTATTGTTCTGGATATGTTAAAGAATAGTAACATATGTATGCGAAGGGACCTTATATTTTATATAAGGAGTATACATGAATATAATTAAGATATACAATCAATACAGAACATATATAAAGGCTGCGATTATTGTTATTATAGTACTTGTGGCAGGTGTTGTGTATTATTGTAAGCAGAGTAATACGTCAGCTGACAAGCAGAATGGAAAGTATTCATTAAAGCAGGAAGCTTCATCGGTCAAAGATGTAGATAATGTAGATAACAGCACGGGTGTGAAGGATAGTGAAACAGTACAGGATGATACTGACAGTGCTGCCATAGATATATCACAGCGTGCAGAATATGGAAAAACAGATGCAGATAGCAAAGAGGGCTTAATATATGTTTATCTGTATGGAGAGGTTAACGATCCCGGGGTCGTTGCGTGCAGCATGGATTCAAGGATATATGAGGTAGTACAGCTATGTGGAGGGTATACTTCTGATGCAGACGTAGCAAAGATTAATCCAGTGCAGAAAGTGTCTGACGGACAGAAGATATATATTCCTAAGTTTGGCGAGGAGTACAATCAGGAGATATATGACGATGGTATTTCTAACACAGTTTCCTCATATCAGGAGTCTGGGAATCAGTCTGTGAATTCAAGGATTAACAT
Source organism: Lachnospira sp. UBA5912 (assembly GCA_002435585.1). Lineage (GTDB taxonomy): Bacteria > Bacillota > Clostridia > Lachnospirales > Lachnospiraceae > Lachnospira. Next base: position 25,189 of record DJDY01000054.1, on the reverse strand, counting down.
CAACACGGCATCTAAAGAGCAGCTGGTTACACTGCCGGGGATAGGAGAATCAAGGGCAGGCGATATAATAAGCTACAGGAGTAAGCATGGCAGCTTTAAGAGTATAGACGATATTAAGAATGTACCAGGAATAAAGGATGGTGCATTCAGTAAGATAAAAGATTATATATGTGTTTAAACAAGGAGTAGTTACAGATATGGCTGGTAAGGTATTAGTTGTAGATGATGAAAAGATGATAGTTAAAGGTATTAAGTTTAGTCTTATACAGGATTATAGTGTTGTTGACTGCGCATATGATGGCGAAGAAGCTCTTGATATGGCTAAGAACAACGATTATGACATAATCCTTCTTGATATTATGCTTCCTAAGATGAATGGACTTGAGGTGTGCCAGCAGATAAGGGAGTTTTCTAATGTACCTATAATTATGCTTACAGCTAAGGGTGATGATATGGATAAGATAATGGGACTTGAGTATGGTGCAGATGATTATATTACTAAGCCTTTTAACATTCTTGAGGTTAAAGCCAGAATGAAAGCTATATTAAGAAGAAACAATAATAATAAGGATAAAGAAGCTGTCAAGAATAATGTTCTTGTAATCGGGGATATGAAGATAGATTGTGACAGCAGAAGTCTTTTTATCAAAGGAAAAGAAATATATCTTACAGCTAAAGAGTTTGACCTGCTTGAACTGCTTGCATTTAATCCAAACAGAGTGTATAGCAGGGAAGTTTTATTAAAAACAGTATGGGGAGCAGACTATCCAGGTGATGGAAGAACGGTTGATGTCCATATACGACGTCTTCGTGAGAAGATAGAGGATAATTCAAGTGAACCAAAGTATGTTCATACCAAGTGGGGAGTAGGTTATTATTTTAATGTTTAAACATAATCATAATGATATAGGAACACATAGTAAGTCGTTTAAGCCAGGAAAGATTATATCAGGCATCCGCAGATGCTTTTTAAGTGCACGTTTCAGAATTATACTTATGATATCAGTGCTGACGGTTATATCAACTGTCTCGGCTGTTTTTGCGGTAAAGTATTCATATATATCTTCACTTATCAATGCCAGAAAGGATTATATAAGTAATGAAGCTGTATTAATGTCTGCTGAATTCACGGATTATAATGATATTACAGATGCCAGGAACAGTGGTATGTATGAGAATCTTATGAATTATTCTGCGCTTAACCAGATAAGAATAAGACTGGTAGACAGGAAATATATGGTAAGTCTTGACACATATGCTGTGGATACTGGAAAAACTATTGTCAGTCCAAGAGTGCTGAATGTATATGAGAATTCCAAGGCAGTTTCAGAGTATAACCGTAAGACAGGCAATATAGAGGCAGCATCGCCAGTGTATAATAATGACGGCGCCATTATTGCTGTTATGGTTGTTAATTTTGATGTTTCTGATATCAGGATTCTTACAGGTGATGCATTTGACAGTATATATGTTATCGTATTTGTAGCTGTTACATTTATTATAGTCAGTTCAATAGTGTTATCCTATTTTTATATAAGACGTTACAAGAAAGCGTTAAAGGTTGTTGAAGCTGTGGATTTTGGCTATATAGATAAAAGAGTTGAGGTTAAGGGCTCAACAGAGCTTAAGAACTTTGCCACTCATTTTAACAGTATAATGGACAAGAACAATGAACTGGATTCTTCAAGGTCTGAGTTCGTTTCTAATGTTTCACATGAGCTAAAGACACCAATAACATCTATCAAGGTGCTGGCAGATTCGCTTAATACACAGGAGGATGTGCCTGTGGAGGTGTATAAGGAATTCATGCTTGATATTGTAAGTGAGATTGACAGGGAGAATAAGATTATTGAAGATCTGCTGTGCATGGTAAGACTTGACAGAGCCTCTGCATCGCTTAATATATCTTCAGTTAATATGAATGAACTGTTAGAGCTTGTGTTAAAGAGACTAAAACCGCTTGCGGCAAAGAAGAATATAGAGTTGTTGTTTGAAAGCTTCAGACCTGTTGTTGCGCAGGTTGATGAGGTCAAGCTTACACAGGTAATATCCAATCTTGTTGAGAATGCCATTAAGTATAATAATGTAGATGGATGGGTTCACGTATCACTTAACGCAGATCATCAGTTTTTTTATGTCAGGGTTGAGGATTCCGGCATAGGTATTCCTAAGGACAGCCAGGGAAAAGTGTTTGACAGATTTTATAGGGTAGATAAGGCAAGGTCAAGGGAAACTGGTGGAACAGGGCTTGGTTTATCTATAGTCAGGAATATTATCCTTATGCACCACGGAACTATCAAGTTATATAGTGAAGAAGGCATGGGAACGACATTTACATTCAGAATTCCACTTAATTATGTAGAAGAGAATGAAGATAAGTAAGCGGTAAACGAAATGAAGCTGGAATAGGAGAAATACGTGTTAGGAAAGATTGCACAAAGAATAATATGTATATTGCTTAGTATAAGTATGGTTATATCTGTTACAGCATGTTCGTCTGATAACAAAGGTGAAAAGTATATAATATACTATACCAATAGTGCAAGAGACAGGCTTATTGAGCGTACATGCAGGCTTGATAGTTCTATGTCAGTTGAAGATAAAGTCAGGACATTGCTTGATAATATGAGTGTAAGATCTACAAGCAAGGATGAGTTTGTTATAAAGCCTGATAATGTTAATCTGATAGAGTCAGGTGTTAAAGGGAAGACTGTGTCGCTTAACTATACAACAGCATACAAGCAGATGGGAAAACAGACAGAACTTTTATACAGGGCAGCAGTTGTTAAAGCACTTACACAGATAGAAGGTGTTACATATGTACAGTTCTATATTGATGGCAAGGATGCTGTGTATGAAGATGGCGGAGTTATAGGTATGCTTAAGAGTTCTGATTTTACAGGCTCTGACAGTAATGTCGGCGAGATGGAATGGCGTAATGTACAGCTGTATTACGCTGATGAGAGCGGAACAGGACTGGTTAAGGTAAAAGAAATGCTTGCTTATAACAAGAATATGCCGATAGAAAGAATGATAGTGCAGCACCTTATAAGCGGTCCTACCACCCAGGATGCACACGCTTCATTACCAGAGGCTGTAAAGCTGCTTGGCGTTTCTGTTGTTGATAAGGTATGTTATGTCAACTTAAGCGAAGAATTCGCAGACGAACTGGTTAATGTCGCTTCAGACGTTGAGATATATTCAATAGTGAATTCGTTATGTGCACTTGATAATATAGATTCAGTCAAGATATTTATTAATGGCGATTATTCAAGGAATTTTAAGGATAATATCAGCCTTGACAGGTTCTATAAGTATAATCAGTCGATTGTAAGATAGCTTACAGATTTATATGTGTTCCGGAAAGGAACGGGAAAGTTAGTTTGAGAAGACCTGTTTTCATCGCAGCCCTGATTCAGCTTATGGCTGCGGTGATATCTTTTAGGTGTATGGGAATTGGAACTAGGAACAGAGAATTAACAGTTCTGGTTACCTGTTTAATAGGAGTTGTTTCACTTGGATTTCTTACGATTTATATAAGATTATGTAAGATATCTGTCTTTTATTTTCTTGTTTTTGTATTATATCCCATTACGATAATTGAAATGCTTGTTATGAGTATGAGCCTCAACAGGAATTATGGCTATGAGAAGTTTACAGGAACGGTTGCAGACATAGCCTGTAAAGATAGTTATATGATGGTTTATATTAAGAATAACAATCTGAATCCGCGTGGAATAATAGTATATGCAGATTATAAAAACATTACCAGTTATGATGAAAAATATATATGTGATGGTGATGAAATAATGGTGGCAGGAGATATAAGTGGGTGGGATAGTGCCCATAATCCAGGTAATTTTGACAGTCAGCTGTATTACACATCATGTGGCTATCCTTATAAATGTATGGCTGATGATGTAATAATTATGAAAAGGGATACAGGAAGTTATAATGCATGGCTGTACAGGTTAAAGCAAAGATTTAAAAAGATATATGCTGATGTGTTTGATGAAGATGACAGACAGCTTATGGATTCTATGCTTCTTGGTGATAAGTATGAACTTGACAGTGGTATTAAAGAAGCTTATCAGAAAAGCGGTATGTCGCACCTTCTTGCTATAAGCGGGCTTCATATATCAATTGTTGGTATGGGGATATATAAAGGATTAAGAAAGAAAGCTGGTATATGTATGTCGGCCTTTGCCGGCATAACTGTTATATTGTCATATCTTATATTCACTGGTGAATCAATATCGGCATCAAGAGCGGCAGCTATGCTTGTTATAGCCATAGTAGCAGACATAAGGGCGAGAACCTATGACATGCTTACAGCACTTTCGATTGCATCAATAATACAGATACTTGATAATCCATATGTTATATGTAATGTTTCATATATTATGTCATTTCTTGCAGTTCTTGGTATCACACTTGTGCTTCCAGTTATGCATACTGACAATAAGACACTTATTTTTATAGAAAAGAAAAATAGAAAAAAACGGACATTTAAAGATGAAATATTGTATATGTTGTGTGATTCCATAAGTGTATGCATAGCTATACATATGACACTTTTACCTGCCATGCTGTATATTTCGTATGAAACAGCCCCGATAAGCATTATATTAAACTGTATTGTAATTCCACTTATGCCGGTTGTAATGATAAGTGGTATGGCAACTGGTATAGCCGGGCTGTTGTCAGTAAAATGTGCAATGTTTACGGCAGGAGCTGCAAGCTATATATTAAAGTTTTATCAGATGGTATGCAAGGTGACAGATAAAGCCTCAGGTCTTATATATGTTACTGGACGTCCCGAAAACTGGCAGATAGTGTTGTATGTAATAGTATTATGTATATGGATTATGGCAGAATCGGAATATGTGCGGCATTTTGTTAATAATTATACGAAATATTATATGAAAAACGAAAAATATTGTTTTTCACAAAGTAATGAAAACTCAGGTGTATGTGGCAGAGTGTCTGCAAATAAGCTTGATAGCTGTAGTCATAGCAGAATGAGAGCAGTTGTGATGATATTAATTGTTACATTATCAGCGCTTAATATGAGATATGTTCCACCAGATGGACTATATGTTATTATGCTTGATGTGGGACAGGGTGACTGTATATATATAAGAGACATGAATGGCGTAAGTTATCTGTTTGATGGAGGAAGCACAGATGTAAAGAAATCCGGAAAATACAGGATATACCCGGCTTTGCGTTTGATGGGAATAAAGCATCTTGATTATGTTATAATAAGTCATAGCGATGCTGACCATATTAATGGCATCAAAGAGCTTGTTGATATGTGTGGTGAAACATTTACAATTGGAGAAGTTGTTATGCCGGATATAAAGGATAAAGAGAAGGTTGAATCATATGCCGGCATGGTGGAGTATGTGAAAAATGCAGGAATAAGCATAAGATACAATGTGGCAGGAGATGTGCTTTCGCAGGATGATGCCAATAGATTTAACATAACATGCATACATCCGTGTAAGTCTTATGAGTATGAAGATGTGAATGACTTTTCTGCAGTTTACAGAATCAATTATGGGGATTTTTCCATGATGATGATGGGAGATTCTGGTATGAAAGCTGAAAAATGTATTATGAATGACTGGAATATGGCATGGCATACGAGCGTGCTAAAAACAGGCCATCATGGTTCTAAGTATTCAACAGGTGATGATTTTCTTACATATATCAGTCCGGCTGTATCTATTATATCGTGTGGTAAGGATAACAGATACGGGCATCCCCATAATGAAACGCTGGAAAGATTAAGAGCCAGGAATGTGGAAGTATATAGAACAGATGAATGTGGGGCAATAGCTGTTAAAGTGAATAAAGACAGTATGGTTATAGAGCAGAAATACCATTAACTTCTATGAATAATATATTTTTAAATTCTTAAAATGTTTAAAAATAATTAAAATTAACATAATAGATTTACAATAATTAAGGGAAGATGGTACAATACTAGCTATGAAGACATTGAATGAACATATTAAAAAAGGCGAATATCAGAAGGTATATCTTATATATGGAGAGGAAGAGTATCTGAAAAACCAGTATCGCGACAGGCTGAAAAATGCCATTATAGGTGACGATACAATTAATTACAGCTATTTTGAAGGAGATAGCACTAAAGCAGATGATGTTATTGCCATGTGTGAGACTATGCCGTTTTTCAGCGAAAGAAGGCTCGTTATAGTTAATGACAGTTCTTTTTTTAAGAGCGCCAATGATAAGCTTGCAGATTATATTAAAAAGCTTCCAGATTATATAGTTTTAATATTTATTGAGAAAAACGTAGATAAGAGAAATAAGGTATATAAAGCAATAAACAGCTGTGGCTATGTAACAGAGATGAAGTATCAGACACCGGCAATGCTTAAAAAGTGGATAGCTGGTATGCTGTCAAAGGAGCATTATAAAGTGACAGAGTCAGCATGTGACCTTATTCTTGAAAAAACAGGAGCCAATATGGAGCTTATAAAGAATGAGGTTGATAAGCTTATAAGCTATTGTGCCGGTCGTGATGCAGTTATGCCACAGGATGTGGAGGCCGTATGTTCCACACAGACAACAAGCCGTATATTCGAGATGATAGAGGCAGTTGCAGGAAAGAACAGGGATAAGGCGCTTAATCTTTATTATGATCTGCTTGAACTTAAGGAATCTCCAATGTTGATTCTTTACCTTATAGTAAGGCAGTTCAATGGAATACTGCAGGCTAAGGATTGCGCTGCCATGGGAATGTCGGCAAGAGAAGTGGCATCTTATATGAAGATTCAGCCTTTTATAGCTGGAAAGTATCTATCACAGTCAAAGTATTTCACGATAGATAAGATAAAAGAAATACTAAGGGAATGTGCCGATGTAGAGGAATGTGTCAAGCAGGGAAGATTGCAGGATAAGCTTGGCGTTGAAATGATCATAATTAAATATTCTTCGTAGTGATATTTACATCATACAAAGACAATAAGAAAAAAGGACAGATGCGAGGGTATGCATCTGTCCTTAAATAATATCCTGTGATAATTAAGCTAAAGTGTTAACAGCTTTAGTAATACGAGATACTTTTCTAGCAGCTGTGTTCTTGTGGAATATTCCCTTAGAAGCAGCCTTTGAAATCTCAGCTATAGCAACAGGAAGAGCAGCTTCAGCAGCAGCCTTGTCACCAGCAGCAACAGCAGCATCTACTTTCTTTACATAAGTCTTAACTCTAGACTTAATTGCCTTGTTTCTTTCAGCTCTTACCTGACTTGTTATTACTCTCTTCTTAGCAGATTTAATGTTAGCCAATCTGTACACCTCCA
>DJDY01000054.1:15268-17806 GCA_002435585.1 Lachnospira sp. UBA5912 | reverse complement strand
TGTTTCGCATTAAAGCCGGACACGGACGATCTAATGTAAACATACTCATATATCTTATAGTAGAAATGATGATATGTCAACCATAAATTCACAAAAAATTTTATATAAATATATGTATGTGATGTGAGAAAACAGGCGGAATGTTGTAAATGTTTATGAGATAAACATAGTAGTTGAGATTATATGATGAATATAATACAGAATTCTGCACATATTATTAGCATTATATGGTGCATGAAATAAAAAGCAGTGACTGCTACCTGTTATAAATATGGTGTGTTATGGGAGTACTTTAGTATGGTAATATAGCAATCTGTATACATCAGTCATGGGCAGAGTAAAGCATATATAAGGGGAAAAGATTATGGATTATGAAATAGGAAGGACAGACCTTGCGGTTGAACTTAACGAGAGTATATCTAAGAAAAGTGGCAGACTTAAGGGCGTAATAGTAAATGAATTCAAGGATAATGACACTAAAGTAAAGGTGACAGAAATAAAGATTATCAATAAAAGGGCGGCAGATATTATAGGAAAACCCCAGGGCTCATATATAACTATTGAAGCGGCAGACATAAGCAATGCAAGTGAAGTGTATAAAAGAAAAGTAGTGGATATTCTTGTGGAATATATTAAAAAGCTGATAGAAAATAATATGGACAAAGAAAAATGCCAGAATGCTACAATCCTTGTTGCCGGACTTGGTAACAGGTGTATAACATCAGATTCACTCGGACCGCTTGTTGTCGATGGATTGGCGGTAAATCACCATATCCGTATTGATCAGGGTAAAGATGGAGGGGTATGTGCTGTTATTCCAGGAGTTATGGCAGATACAGGCCTTGAAACGGCGGATATAATAAAGGGAATAGCTGACCAGATAAAGCCGGCAGCCATTATAGCCATAGATGCGCTTGCAGCAAGAAATATGTCAAGACTTAATACAACCATACAGCTCTCGGACAGAGGGATTAATCCGGGGTCCGGAGTTGGTAATCACAGAGTAGGTATTAATGAGGATAATATAGGAGTTCCGGTGCTGGCATTGGGAGTGCCTACAGTTATAGATGCATTTACAATCGCAGTTGACCTTGTAAGTCCGCTTATGAATGAATGCAGTGATGAAGAAAAAAGAGAGTTTTTGTCAAGAATATATAAGGAGGGAATAAGTGATATGTATGTAACACCCAAGGCGATAGATACAGATGTCAGAAATATAGGTTCGGTAATATCGGAGGCTATCAATATGCTTATCTGATGTAAGTATGAGATGTTCAAGGCTTGCGTAAGCTGCAAAGCAATTAAGAAAAACTGATACATCAGAATCAGGTAATAATTCACACAGGAAGGTAATACAATTAAATATCAGGGGATTGGAGGCATTATGAAGCAAAAGTACAGGCTGTTATATGCGATAGTTACAGTGTTTATATTATTGTTTATTGTTTTTTTGGAAAAAAACATAGGTATTGCATCCATGGCAGAAGAGATATTTATCAGTAGCTGTATGAATATAACAATGCCTGGCATGATGTATTATTGTAATCCACAAAAGTTCAATGATGATTCAATATTTGATGAGCTGTTAAAGACAACAGTACCAGTCAGTGCTGTGCTTCCTAAGAATAACGATGACTATATCATGCTTGCAGATAATGCCTGCGGTTATGAAGAAAACAACGGGACAGCCGTTAAATCCAGTGATAATGTTAATAGTGATGATAATAATACAGAGTCACAGACAGGCACTGATTCATCCGGTAATGTAAAAAGCAGTGGCTCAGAAACAGGGACTAATACAGTTATGACCTCTGATTCAGCTGTGATTCATAAAAAAGATATAACAGGAACAACATATAATATGTCGCAGTTGTCAGATTATGGATTTGTCCATAATCATTTTTATACTATAACATCTATTACTGAACTTACGGAAAACATATTAAGACCACAGGAATTCATAAACATGGATCTTGCGATAGAAAAAAACAATGCACAGCCACAGATACTTATATTCCATACACATTCACAGGAGGGCTTTAGTGACTCCGCTGCTGGTGATGCTTCTACATCTATTGTAGGTGTTGGTGATTATCTGACTAAGCTTCTTACGGATAAATATGGATACAATGTTATACATGATACGACTGTATATGATTATGTTGATGGAAAGCTTGACAGAAGTAAGGCTTATACATATGCCGAGAATGGGATAGCGGCTATACTTAGAGATAATCCTTCGATAGAGGTTGTAATCGATCTTCACAGGGATGGTGTTGCAGAAACTACGCATCTTGTCACCGAGGTTGATGGAAAGAGTATGGCAAAGATAATGTTTTTTAATGGTCTTAGCTACAGTAAGGTCAATGGAGATATTGCTTATCTTAGTAACCCGTACAGAGATACTAATCTTGCCATGAGCCTTCAGATGCAGCTGCTTGGGGAGGCTTATTATCCAGGTTTTTTAAGAAGAATATATGTAAATGCGTACAGATACTGTCTGCATGAGAGAGGACGTTCCATGCTTATAGAGGCGGG
>DJDY01000054.1:0-15238 GCA_002435585.1 Lachnospira sp. UBA5912 | reverse complement strand
GACTAATACATTTGAAGAGGTAAAGAATTCCATGGAACCGCTGGCAGATATACTTGATAAGCTGCTTGCCGGTCAGAAAGCATTTGGCTGATATAAGATATGCTTGAATATTGTTTCGTATGTAGTATTATTGTAATGAATATTGATATGATAATCCAGGTTTAAGGGAATGTGAATTGATTATGCCAGTGGATATTTATTATCTTTATTTAACAGTCGTTAGGAGGAAAATGTGATGGGTAATGGTGTTTTAAAAGATATAAAACCAGAATTAGTTTTTAAATATTTTGAAGAGATATGTTCAATACCACATGGGTCAGGTAATGTAGAACAGATAAGTAATTATCTGGTTGAGTTTGCTAAAAAAAGGAATCTGGAGTACAGGCAGGATGATGCTTATAACGTTATTATCAGAAAGCCGGCATCTGGCGGAAGTACTGGTAAACCGGTTATAATACAGGGACATATGGATATGGTTACTGTAAAAACGCCTGATAATGATAAGAATATGGAAAAAGAAGGCCTTGACCTGTATGTTGATGGCGATTATGTCAAGGCGGACAGAACGAGTCTTGGTGGTGATGATGGAATAGCAGTTGCATATGCACTGGCAGTCCTTGATAGTGATGATATAAAACATCCTGATATTGAGGCAGTGTTTACAGTTGATGAAGAAACAGGAATGACAGGTGCCGAGGCTATAGATTGTTCAGATATAAAGGGACGTATAATGCTTAACATAGATTCAGAGGATGAAGGAATATTTCTTGCAGGCTGTGCGGGTGGCGCTACTATAACTGCGCAGTATGATGTCAACAGAATACAGCAGACGGGTGTTTTGTTAAGTATAGAAGTATCAGATGTCACAGGTGGACATTCAGGTACTGATATTATATATCAGAGGGCTAATGCCAATGTTATTGCAGGAAGACTGTTATTCCAGTTATCAGCAAAATATAACTATTATATACAATCAATAGTGGGAGGTGAAAAGGATAATTCCATACCACCAAGAAGCATGGCAGCTATTGTTGTAAGAAAAGAAGAAGCACAGGATATTAAGAATACACTTAATGAATATATATCATGCATAAAAAGTGAATATAGCATTACAGACGGCAACATGCAGATAAAGCTTAGCGGGCAGGAAGAAGAAAGCTATACTGTATGGGATTATGCCTCAACTAATAAAGTGGTTCTTGCATTGACACATATTCCTGATGGCGTGATAAAGATGAGCAACGATATAAAGGGTCTTGTCCAGACATCATTAAACCTTGGTGTTGTTAAAATGTCTGATTCTGATGATAAGGTTATAATGACTTATCTTTTAAGAAGTTCAGTCGAGAGCGAAAAAGAATATCTTATAGACAGGGTGACAAGCATGATAGCATTGCTTGGTGGTGATTATAATATTACTGGAAGATATCCAGCATGGGAGTTTAAGAAAGAGTCAGTATTAAGACAGGTTATGCTTGATTCATATAAGAAGCTTACAGGAAAAGATGCACAGGTGCAGACTATGCATGCCGGTGTTGAATGTGGAATATTTGCGAAAAAACTTGATGGTCTTGACTGCATATCATTTGGACCGGATATTATAGACATTCATACATTTAACGAGAGATTAAGCATATCATCAGTACAAAGAACATGGGAACTTTTGCTTGATGTGCTTGCCAGCTTATAAATGTGTATTGTCAGTTTACAGGCCTGAGGTTTAATATATTGATAATTGATATATTAAATATAATAATATGTGATTAATACACGAGTTGTTATTAAATATTACATGCTATGTGATGAATATACAAATTATTGTTAAATATTACATTCACAGATGGCATATGGGAAAGGACTTATTGATATAATTACAACAAAAAACCTGCTTTATACAACAAAAGCAGGTTTTTTTACAACATTTTTATAAATTAATACAATTAAATATATACTATTGACAAATAAAAGCTTAAGTAGTAATATGTATTTGTTGATAACGTGGTGTAAGTAGAATAAAGTCATTCGTGCCTGCATGATAAGACTTTTGGTTTATACATCATTATATTTTTATAATCATTAATCGCATGCGGTTATCAGGGCATTTATCATGCCAGATTATTCCCAGTTTTAGTTTAATATTTCATGGCCAGGAATATTAAGGAGAAGAGTTAATAATACACAATTATACATTTGAAAGGATTATATTTTGCTTATGGAAAAAAGTTTATGTTCTGATGTTATGGGTTATTCTGAATTTGTGGAAAAGATAAAGAAAATGGCAGAATCAGTAGCGGGTAAAGATGGAAGTGTACAGGTAACACATGTTATAAAAAATAATGGGTGTGAATATGACGGACTTGTTATATTAAGAAAAGGCTGCTGCATATCTCCAACCATATATCTTAATGGGTATTATGAACAATATTGCAAGGGAAAGACTTTTGAAAGCGTATTTTCAGGAATAAAGGAGCTTTATCTTTTTAATAAGGACAGAATATCAGTTGATACAAGCAGTTTTATGAGCTTTGACGGGGTAAAGGATAAGATTGTATTCAAGCTGATTAATTATAATGCGAACAGGAAGCTTCTAAGTCTTATACCACATAAAAAGATATTGGATCTTGCAATGGTATTTTATTGTATGATAGAAAAGACTGATGAGGGTAATACAACGGCACTTATATATAATTCCAATATGAATCACTGGAATGTAAGGGAAGAGGATATATACAGGGCAGCCATGAATAACACATCACGTATTCTTCCAGCTGGTATAACTGAGATGTCAAAGCTGCTTGAATCATATGATGATTGTGACAGGTTTGATATGGGGTTTGAAAAGGAAGATGTTGAGAATTGCCAGTTATATGTGCTTACTAATGACTGCCGTATCAATGGAGCAGCATGTATGTTGTATGAGAATATGTTAAAGAATTTTGCTGACAGGATAGGAAGCAATCTTTATATATTGCCATCATCTATTCATGAAGTGATCATACTTCCACAGTATGCTATGTTTAATAAACAGGAACTTATAAATATGGTGAGAGAAGTGAATGCAGAGGGGGTTGCTGTAGATGAGGTATTATCATATGCAGTATATGAATATAACAGGGAAACCGGCGAACTTAGCATGTAATATGCAGCTATTACATACCTTTAACTATCTGATGTGGTATATAACTATCGGACATGTTATATAACTACAAATGTACATGATGGGAGTCGAACCCACGGCCTTTCGCTCCGGAGGCGAACGCTCTATCCAACTGAGCTACATGTACACAACTATCATACATAATACACTATTTTCTTTATGAGGGCAATATAATTTTGAACGATGTAATTTGAATGATGTAATTTGAACGATGGCATTTGTACTATATCATTTGCATGATGCCATTTGAATAATGTCATTTTGCAGCGGGTTAACTTTGGCGGGATTGTTTTGAAAAGGTCATTCTGGACTTTTGACACTTACATCATAATATATTAGAATAATATGACTAAAGGGTCAAAAGGTATCATCGATGCATGCTTGCATGCAATTCGATGTATACCTTAGTGACCCGCACTACACCGAGAAAATAGCAATTTGCTGCGGAAACGCAGGAAATTAGCGGATTTCGAGGTGGAGTCAGATTACGGGAATGCGTAGCATGTAGTAATCTGATTAATCATAAATGAGGGGCAAAATACCTTTTGACCCTCATATCATAATATTTATGGTTAATTGCAGTGATGGCAGCATAATCTGTTATGGATTATGTTTATGATGTATTTGAAAGGAAAGTTATATACGATGCGTATTAATAAATATCTGAGTGCACATGGAATATGTTCGCGCCGTGAAGCAGACAGGCTTTTAGAAGCAGGAAGGATAACTGTTGATGGTGCTGTTGCAGAATGTGGGCAGCAGGTTGATGAGAATAGTGTGATATGTATAGATGGCAGCAGGATAAGTGGTGAGAAACCGCAGGATATACTTATGGCGTTTAATAAGCCAAGAGGTATAGTATGCACAACAACGGATAACCAGGGAAAGAACAATATAGTAGATTACATAGGCTATGATAAAAGGATATATCCTATAGGCAGGCTTGACAAGGATTCAGACGGACTTATACTCCTTACCAACAATGGTGAGATAACAGATAAGATACTAAGGTCTGTTAATGGACATGAAAAAGAATATATAGTAAAGGTTAATAAAAAGATAACAGGCACATTCTTAAATAATATGTCGGATGGAGTATATCTTAAGGGGCTTGAGGTCAAAACAAAGCCATGCAGGATAAGCCGTATAAATAACTACACATTCCGTATAATACTTACACAGGGACTTAACAGGCAGATAAGAAGAATGTGTCAGGAACTTGGATATAAGGTTGAAACACTTACAAGGATAAGGATAATGAATATAGAACTTGGTGAACTTAAGTGTGGCGAGTACAGAATAGTTGATGGTGCAGAGAAGAATAAGCTATATGAAGAACTGTAAGCAGTAAACTGTCAATAAAAAAATCAATATAACGGAGCAAAATAATGGATAAGTTAGATAGAATTAAAGAGTTAGTTACATTACTAAATAAAGCAGGGAAAAGTTATTATTCAGAGGGACAGGAGATAATGTCCAACTACGAATATGATGCATTATACGATGAATTAAAGAAGCTTGAAGAAGAAACAGGATGTGTGCTTTCTAACAGCCCAACAGTTAATGTCGGTTATGAAGTACTTAGTGAACTGCCTAAGGAAAGACATGAGTCGCCTATGTTAAGTCTTGATAAGACAAAGGACAGGGAAGCATTAAGAGACTGGCTTAAAGACCAGACAGGTCTTCTTTCGTGGAAACTTGACGGACTTACTATTGTGCTTACGTATGAGGATGGAAAGCTTAGTAAGGCCGTAACAAGAGGTAATGGCGAGATAGGTGAAATAATCACGAACAATGCAAAGGTGTTTAAGAATGTTCCTGTTACGATTCCATACAAGGGAAAGCTTGTGTTAAGAGGTGAAGCTATAATAACTTATTCTGATTTTAACAGGATAAACGAAGAGATACCGGAAATGGATGCAAAGTACAAGAACCCAAGAAACTTATGTAGTGGTTCAGTAAGACAGCTTAACAACAAGATAACTAAAGAACGTAATGTCAACTTCTTTGCATTTGCACTTGTATCAGCAGAGAATGTGGATTTTAAGAATTCAAGAAAGTGTCAGTTTGAGTGGCTTAGTAGTCAGGGATTCGATGTTGTAGAGTATAAGGTGGTTAATAAGGACAACATTATAGACACAATCGGCTGGTTTGAGAAAACTATTGTGAATAATGATTTTCCGTCTGATGGACTTGTTATCATATATGATGATATTGCATATGGTGAATCACTTGGAAGAACAGCCAAGTTTCCAAGAAATGCTATGGCATTCAAGTGGACTGATGAGACTGCAGATACAGTGCTAAGACAGATAGAGTGGAGTGCTTCAAGAACGGGGCTTATTAATCCAGTGGCTATATTCGACCCAGTTGAACTTGAGGGAACAAAGGTGTCAAGGGCGAGTGTTCACAACATAAGCATTATGGAAGGTCTTAAGCTTGGAATTGGTGATACGATAAGGGTGTTTAAAGCTAATATGATAATTCCACAGATAGCACAGAATCTTACAGAAAGTGGCAATGTTGTAATACCTGATGTCTGTCCGGTGTGTGGCATGCCAACAAGAATCAGTAATGTTAATGATGTTAAGACACTGTATTGTGATAATCCAGAGTGTCAGGCAAAGCATATTAAGAGCTTTGCCCTGCTTGTCTCAAGAGATGCACTTAATATTGATGGTTTGTCTGAGGCTACACTTGAGAAGTTTATCCAGAAAGGATTTATTAAGGATAAAACAGATATATTCCATCTTGACAGATTCAGGGATGAAATAATCCTTATGGATGGTTTTGGTGAAAAGTCATATAATAATCTATGCGAGGCGGTAGAAAAAGCGAGAGATACAGACCTTGTAAGAGTGTTATATGGTCTTGGGATAGATAATATAGGACTTTCAACGGCCAAGCTTATTGTAAAGAAGTTAAAGGGTGATCCTTATGCAGTCATGAACGCAACAGCAGAAGAACTTACGGATATAGATGGTATAGGTGATGTAATAGCAGATTCATATGTTAAATATTTTGCAGATGATAAAAAGAAAGAAGAATATCAGAAGCTGTTAAAAGAGGTCAGATTAAAAGAAATGGATGATTCTGAAAACACAGATGAACTTTCAGGCAAAACATTTGTTATTACTGGTAATGTGACTCATTTTGCTAACAGAAAAGAGCTGAAAGAACTTATAGAAAGTAAGGGTGGAAAGGTTACTGGTTCTGTAACTGGCAATACTTCGTATCTTATTAATAATGATTCAATGTCGCAGTCAACAAAGAATAAAACAGCAGCCAGGCTGGGGGTTCCTGTAATTACCGAGGAAGAATTTATCAGACTTGCGGGATTGGAAGATATGCTGTAATATATGTTACTGTTCAGAGCTATGAAAAATCTGGTGGATACACATAAAGATGCCTGCATTTTTATGTGTATTTATCAGATTTTATATGGCGGATACGCCATATCTAAAAAATACAGAGCATTTTTTAGATAGCTATGCATATTTTAAATATAATAAAAGCTTATTATATATAGAGCTATACAAAACATTATATATACAGGCGTTTATAGCAGGAAACGGAGGAATATTATGCCAATTAAGATACAGAATGATCTTCCGGCAAAACATGAGCTGGAAGAAGAAAATATATTTGTCATGGATGAAAGCAGGGCGCTTTCACAGGATTTCAGAGAGTTGCAGATAGCAATTCTTAATCTTATGCCAATAAAGCAGGACACAGAATTACAGCTTTTAAGAGCATTATCTAACACACCATTACAGATAGATGTAACATTTATACAGACAGAGTCACATGTTTCAAAGAATACATCCCATTCACATATTAAGAAGTTTTATGAAACATTTTCTGATATAAAGGATAAGAACTTTGATGGACTTATCATAACCGGAGCACCAGTTGAGAAGCTTGATTTTGAAGAGGTTAACTACTGGGATGAGTTAACAACTATTATGGAATGGTCAAAGGAGCATGTTACATCAACTCTTCATATATGCTGGGGAGCACAGGCTGGTCTTTATTATCATTATGGTATAAAGAAAGTCCTTCTTGATAAGAAATTATCTGGTGTATATAAGCATCACGTATTAAACAGAAAAGAGCCACTTGTCAGAGGCTTTGATGATTATTTCATGGCACCACATTCAAGGTATACAGAAGCATGCAGAGAGGATATTCTTAAGAATAAGCAGCTTAAGGTGTTTGCAGACTCAGAAGAAGCCGGAATATACATCGTCATAGGTCAGGATGGCAAGCATATATTTGTTATGGGACATCCTGAATATGACAGAATGACTCTCGACCAGGAGTATAAGAGGGATTATGAGAAAGGGCTTGAGCCAAAGCTCCCAGTTAATTATTATCCAGATGATGACTGCAACAGAAAGCCTGTGTTATCATGGAGAAGCCATGCGAATAATCTTTATACTAACTGGCTTAATTATTATGTGTACCAGACTACCCCTTATGACCTTAACGAGAAGGTGGGAAAATAGGGCGTTTATCACGTTTTTACAGGTATAGTAAAATATGCGTACCCCACAAAAATCCACGTATTTCTATGTATTTCAATGGCAAAATGGTGTACGGATATAAAGATGATGGTGTACGATAAGACAATTAAATAAAGAGCTATTGTGTTATATAATTATGAGAAGAGGTCAGTCAATTGATAGATGAAAAACAGATTCTTCCATTCAACTTTTTTTCGTATGGCGGAGTGTACAGCGGAGATCATAATGGTATGAGATATATGATTAAAAGAACAGGGAAAAAACCAGATTTTGTTCTTAATGCACTTGTATGGAGAGGACCATATGCTTCGACGGCTGTTAATCCTGATGATATAACAAAGAAAGAGTTCGAATATTCTGAAGAAGGAAGAAAAGAAGCTATAGAGTGGATACAAAAGATGTATGATGACAGAAAAGATGAATGGGACAATGCCCCATCCATCAATCAGGCACCTTTATTATGATGATCTGAGGATAAAACACGATAATCGGACAAATACATAATAATAAATATGACAACATATATAATACATGAAGCTATAAGTTTAATCAAAAGATTCATGGTGTAGTGAATGTTGTATGACAGAGAAGGCAGCAGTATATATGCTGTCTTTTCTGCTATAAGAACAAACGCAACAGATATTATGCTTATGCTTAGCGGACAGATTATGTTATTTATTATGTTCACTGGAAAATGGTATATAATATAAAGTTTTATGTAGTTTTGCATACATACTACAATATTGCTTATTATAAGACCATACAGATATCCATGTATACCTATATGTGGCACTAACAGGATGAGAGAGCCTATACGTATTATAAGTCCGGTTATGTTTGAGGCACATGTGAATGCGGTTTTGTTTATTCCGTTTAAGATGCTGGATAAACTGACCTTGAGGTATAAAAAAGGACAAACATAAGCAAGTGTAATGGTGTATGTATATACATCGGGCTGATTAAATATGATAGCACCAAGGCGGCTTATGTATAGTACAAACATAACAGAACACATGATCCCAAGATGCATACATATGGTGATAGTATAAGATATTGTGCTGGTTATATTGGCAGCTCTGTTAGATGAACTGTCTTCGGATATCTTTGGAACAAGCATGACGGCAAGAGAATTCGTTATTGCACCAGGAAACATTATAAGAGGGATAGTCATACCAGCGATTATTCCATAGATGCTTACAGCATTTTCATTATTCATGCCATACAGCATAAGCTCAGCTGGTATAAGAATAGCTTCCCCGCTTTCAAGAAGGTGTATAAGAAGACTGTTCAGATTAAGCGGAATAGCATATATAGCTATATTTTTTATGGATTTATATATATTTTTAATGCGAAATGTAATAAGCTGCGGTATTAAAGCAGCTGTTTGCTTATGCCTTATTTTCTGGATATACAATAGTATAATACAGAATATAACGGCAGAAAGCTCCCCAAATATGTTCCCATATATTGCATCTTTAATGTTAAGCGTTCTGTCTGAACTGTGTATAAAAATATAATAATATATAATAACGCCAATGATTCTTACAAGCTGTTCGATTATCTGTGATATTGCAGGAATTACTGTAGATTTGCATCCGTAATAATATCCGCATATACAGCCATGTAATGCCGATAACGGAATGCTTATTACGATAATCCTGATTAGTGCAGCGCAGTCTGCGTTTAACATAATACGTTCAGCTATGGCCCCGGCATATATATAGCATATTGCTGAAAATATGATTGATAAGGGAAAAGAAAGACATATTCCTGATATAAGAGGTCTTAAGCTCTGGTTTGTGGCGGCTGTATATCTGGATATTGCAGAATTAAAACCATATATGCATATAGAGAAAGCTATACCACATAATGGCATAATAAGCTGAAGCATTCCCATACCATAAGCACCAATATGCGAGTTTAGGAATATTCTGTAATAAAATCCGAGTATGCGGCAGAAAAGTCCGGCAAGTGTCAGAATGATAGTTCCTTGTATAAGCGGGGTTTT
This sequence comes from Lachnospira sp. UBA5912, assembly GCA_002435585.1. GTDB lineage: Bacteria > Bacillota > Clostridia > Lachnospirales > Lachnospiraceae > Lachnospira. Next base: position 5,547 of record DJDY01000054.1, on the reverse strand, counting down.
TATGGAATTAATGGAGCTGTTTATACGATTATTCATAGAGCCTCCTGATTCAGACTTTATTTATGAGATTTTTAACATAATATGCTGTTTCTGAATATAATATTATAAGTATATTGGAAAAGTGCGATTACATATGCACAGAAAGAGTGTTATGTTATATCTTGATAATGCAGCTACAACTCCGCTCCTTCCAGAAGTACGTGATGTTATGATGAATTATATGATGGATAATTATGGCAATCCGTCTTCTATATATAAGATTGGGAGAATGAATAAAATAGCCATTGAAAAAGCAAGAAAAATGGTGGCAGAAACGATAGGAGCAAGAACAGATGATATATTTTTTACGTCAGGTGGAACAGAAAGTGATAACTGGGTGTTAGAGTCGGCAGTAGAAGCAGAAGATAAAATATGTAAAAATCAGACATACAACAGACATAAAGGAAAAGCTCATATCATAGTAAGTTCTATAGAACATCCTGCTATTATTAATAAGTGTGAACAACTAAAGAAACGTGGATATGATATTGATTATATCAGAGTGTATCCCAACGGCATTATTAATCTTAATGATCTTGTGTCCAAAATCCGCAATGATACAAAGCTTATATCTGTAATGCTTGTAAACAATGAAATAGGAACAATACAGCCTGTAAAAAGTGTATGCAATATTGCGGCAGAATATGGAATACCGGTTCATACAGATGCGGTTGCAGCTTATGGACATATACCGGTAAATGTTAATGAGTTGGGAGTGGACTATCTTAGTGTAAGCGCACATAAGATAGGAGGAGCAAAAGGCGTTGGATTCTTATATGCCAAAGATGGAAATATCAAGCCATATATATGTGGTGGTGGTCAGGAAAAAGGCAGACGTTCAGGTACTGAAAATGTTGCCGGAATAATGGGGCTTGCAACAGCAGCAGAGGCTGCATGTAAGAATCTTAATATGAGAATACAGGCAGAAAACAGAACAAAAGCATATATAACAAACAGAATTTTAAGAGAGATAAAAGATTCAGCTCTTAACGGAGATAACATAAACAGAATATCAGGCAATATGAACTTCAGGTTTAAAGGTGTTAATGGAGGGGAGCTTGTAATTATGCTTGATAAGGATGGAATATGCGTATCGGCTGGTTCTGCATGTCATGGCAATTCATCAGGACCTTCACATGTGTTAAAGGCTATAGGACTTGATGATGAATCAGCGCAGGCATCTATCAGGCTGACAACTGGAAGAGGACTTACGAAAAGAGAGTGTGATTATTGTGTGGAATGTATAAAAAAGGCGGTAATGGAGTTAAGAAATACAGTTGGTAATATAATATAATATTATATTATGATGCCGGGGCTAAGGAGTGTCGCAATAAGAAAAATTGCATATATATTTTCAGTTAATCTATATGTTGTATAAATAATAACTAATGCGACAGCTGCTTTCGCCCATGGCATAATATATGCATAAATTATATATGTATATATTATATTATAATATTATAATCTGATAAACTCAGGTTTTCTTTTTTTAAATATAGTATAATATTTAAAGCCACAATCGGTAAGAATATCTTTAATAATGTCAAACTGGTATCCAACGTATTCTGTACTATGTGCATCAGAGCCTGTGGTGATGATGTCTCCACCAAGTTCGTGATATCTTTTGATTATATCGGGACAAGGGTTAGGGTTCTTAAGACCATATTTAAGACCGGCAGTATTGATTTCTATGCCTTTTCCTCTTTCTATAAGCATGCGCAGTATAGTGTCTATATAATCGTAATAATCTTTCCAGTTATATGTAGCATCCTTACCAGGTGCATATCTTATAATGTAGTCGAGATGTCCATAAACATCGAAATTATCACATACCTTAACAGAGTCAATGATGCCCTGATAATATCTTGTTATACCATCCTTTGCAGATATGTCCTGCCAGAATTCTTCGTAGTATGGGTCATCGCCATATATAAGATGTGAGGAGCCAATGATGAAATCAAGGACAGATGCCCTGTCGTATTCATTGACAAGCTTGGCAACAGATGGCATAAGACCTTGCTCCACACCGATATTTATATCTATAACACGTGAATATTTTTCTTTGAGTGTGGTTATAGTATCTATGTAGTGGTCATAATCCAGCATAAACATAACTTCGCCATTTTCAGGAGGATAATCAAAATCATTATGGTCAGTAAAACAGATGGATTGAAGTCCAAGTTCTATGGCTTTCTTAATAACATTTTCTGGTGGATTTTCTGAATCGGAAGAAAAAGAAGTATGCAGATGATAGTCAGAAAGTCTGCCTTGATAATTGTTTGAAAACATAGTAAGCCTCATTTCTGCGCATTGTGTTATGATAAGTCTGTACCTGATGCGCACATGCACAAACTATAAGCATACAAACCAGGTGTCAGGTGTATATAATATTCAGGTAATGTCAGCTGCCTGGCAATAAATAAGCCTTATAAGTAACTTTGGTTTAAGTGCCATGAAATCAATATTATTAAACTGTTGAATAACAGTCTGTATACACAACAATATAGCATATGATAACTCTGTGCTATACCATTTTTGTAAATGTTCCTGATAAAATACATTGTGAAAAGATATGATATTATATCTAAAACTCTTGAAAATATTGCTTGTGATTGTTATTATGTAAACGTAATTTTACATTCTTTACACAAAATGCACATTGATTTTATAAAGTAAAGCAATATTATATATGTGCAGGACAGGAGAAAAAAGTGGATATTGATTTAGTTGGCAATTTGTTTATGTTTGCAGGCGGCATAGGTATGTTCCTTTATGGAATGAACATTATGGCCGATGGTATGCAGAAGTCAGCTGGAAGTAAGATGAAACAGCTTATTGGGTATCTGACCAGAAACAGATTACTGGCGGTTCTGGTAGGAGCATTTATAACTGCGATTATTCAGAGTAGTGGTGCTACTACAGTCATGGTTGTAGGTTTCGTTAATGCGGGGCTTATGACACTTGTCCAGGCAGTCGGAGTTATAATGGGTGCTAATATAGGTACAACCATTACAGCATGGATTGTTTCACTTGGGCAGTTAGGTGATGCAGTTAAAGTGTTAAAGCCAGAGTTTTATGCACCATTGCTTGTTGGTATTGGCGCGATTTTAGTATTATTTAGTAAGAAACCAAAGAAGAAAATGGCAGGAGAAATCATAGTTGGTATAGGTCTTTTGTTCTTAGGATTAAGCTTTATGTCACAGTCCATATCACCATATACTGATGCTCCGATTTTTTCAAAAGCATTTGAAGTTGTAGGAAATAATCCTTTGTTAGGAATACTTATAGGTATTGTTGTTACAGCGCTTCTGCAGAGTTCATCTGCATCCGTTGGTATACTTCAGACACTTGCTATTAATGGTGTTGTTACAACTAATGCAGCTGTATTTATAACATTAGGACAGAATATCGGTTCGTGTGTGACTGCAATCATATCAAGTGCAGGAACTACACGTAACGCTAAAAGAGCAGCATGTATGCATCTTTTGTTTAATATAGCTGGTGCTGTTATATTCGGAACTGGCGCTTTTATATTGTTCATGGTAAGACCGGCACTTGCGTCACATAACATAACAAGTGTAGAAATTTCGCTTTTCCATACATTTTTTAATATTATATGTACAACGATTATGATGCCATTTGGCGGTTTACTTGTTAAGCTTTCAGGCATGATAATAAGAGAAAAGTCACAGGATGAGGAGAATGCCACACTTGAGGCAAGTGACAGTTATGCGGCTGAACTTGCAAGACATTTTGATAACAGAATATTAGAACAGCCATCAGTTGCTGTTGACAGAGCTTTAAGCGAGGTTATTATTATGGGAAACCTTGCTCTTGATAATATTAAATATTCGGCGAAGGCTGTTATCAATAATGACCAGGATATGATAGACAAGGTAATAGATACAGAACATAAGGTTGACCTGTATGAAAAGTATCTTACAGAATACCTTATAAAGGTTAACAATCTGTCTATCACAGAAGAACAGCATCTTATGATTAATAATCTTTTCCATGCTATTATAGATATAGAAAGAGTGTCAGACCATGCAGAGAATATGGCAGATCTGGCCAAATATAAAATAGAGAATGGCATAACATTCTCACAGCATGCCATGGAAGAACTTAAAGCACTTTATGAAAAGGTTGTTACAAGCTTCTCAGAGGCAGTCAAGGCAAGAGAAAAACTGAGCCGTGTGGCAGCAGAGAATGTGTGCAGAATAGAAGATGAGGTTGACGATATGGAAGAAGAGTTAAGAAATAAGCATATCGAAAGATTATCATCAGGTTTGTGTAAGCCATCTAATGGTGTAATATTCCTTGATACATTGTCTAATTTTGAGAGAATGTCAGATCACGCTAACAATATAGCCGATTGTGTGTTAGAAGAACTTGCACAGAAGAATTGATTCTATATTTTTGATGTCAGGTATGTTACAGGCTTAAAAGTCATATTGTTCAGGTACGAATGACTTTTTAATTTTAATTATTACATCATATTATGGCGTTTTATATAATAATTTGTAAAAAATAGTAATTAACACTTGATATTTTAAATTAGTTTATGTAGAATATCTGTAGTTGATTTTTTATTAACAATCTTTATATTAGGAGGATTTATTTTATGTCAGTAAAAGTTGCGATTAATGGTTTTGGACGTATCGGTAGACTTGCATTCAGACAGATGTTTGGTGCAGAGGGTTATGAGGTTGTTGCTATCAACGATTTAACAAGCCCTAAGATGTTAGCTCATCTTTTAAAGTATGATTCATCACAGGGAAGATATGTTAACTTTGGTGAAGAAGACCAGGTTACAGCTGATGATGAAGCTGGTACAATCACAGTAAAGGGAAAGACAATCAAGATTTACAAGGAACCAGATGCACATAACTGCCCATGGGGTGAGATTGGTGTTGATGTAGTTCTTGAGTGTTCAGGATTCTATACATCTAAGGCTAAGGCACAGGCTCATATCGATGCTGGTGCTAAGAAGGTTGTTATTTCAGCTCCAGCTGGTAACGATCTTAAGACTATTGTTTACAATGTAAACCATGAAACACTTACAGCAGATGATCAGATTATCTCAGCTGCTTCTTGTACAACTAACTGCTTAGCTCCTATGGCTAAGGCTCTTAATGACTTTGCTACAATCGAGTCAGGTATTATGTGTACAATTCATGCTTACACAGGCGATCAGATGATTCTTGACGGTCCTCACAGAAAAGGCGATATGAGACGTGCAAGAGCAGGTGCTGCTAACATCGTTCCTAACTCAACGGGTGCTGCTAAAGCAATCGGTCTTGTTATCCCCGAACTCAACGGCAAACTCATCGGTTCTGCGCAGAGAGTTCCCACTTGCACCGGTTCGACCACTATTTTGGTTGCAGTTGTTAAGGGTAAGGACATCACCAAAGATTCCATCAACGCGGCTATGAAGGCTGCTTCCAACGAATCTTTCGGTTACAACACCGACGAAATCGTTTCGTCCGACGTTATCGGTATGAGATA
>DJDY01000027.1:674-3851 GCA_002435585.1 Lachnospira sp. UBA5912 | reverse complement strand
TAAGGACACCGCAAAATAGAGGTGTATTAATCTGAATAATGGCATATTTAAAATATGTAAGTGTGTGATATTCACACACGGTTAGGAGGAAAGATAATAATGATGAAAATTAAAAACTTAATAATAAGCGGTCTTGTTACAACCATTATATCAATGGTTGCACCATTCAGACAGGCTACGACACTTGAGTGTGTCATGTGGTTTGTTGTGATGACCGGGATTCTTACAGTGATGTTATGCGAGGCTGATAAGAATGTCAGAAGGGCAAGAAAAAAGAGAGCTGCGGTAACAACTCTCTCAACTATGAATTACTGATAATCAATGTCCTGCAATAAGACACCACTATAATACAACATTCACAGTTGAAAGTAAAGAGGGCATTTATGAAGTATGGAAGACGGAAGAAATGAAATGACAAAAAGCATATTGAATCTGTTTGCAATCAATAATGTTAACCCGGAAGATGTCAGGTCAAGGCTGTTTATGATTATTGATAAGTATGAGATAACAGAACGTACAACAGAGATTGCCGTGTGCGATGAAAATGTTACTGAAAACTATATTAATAAATTTATTCTGGATAAGAGAATTGCAGGGTGTTCAATGGGAACCCTGCGGGTTTACCATCAGACATTACAGGCTTTCTTTAGGGAAATCCCAAAGCTGCCATCAGATGTTACATCCGATGACATCAAGAGATTTATTGCTATTAAGGATATTAGAGATGGTGCAAGTAAATCATATCAGGATATTATAAGGCGTTATTTGTCATCTTTTTACGTATGGATGGAAAGAGAAGAATATATTGTTCGGAATCCGTTTAATAAGATTGACAAAATTAAAGTGCCTAAAGTGAAAAAAGATGCATTTACTGAGATGGATATTGAAAAGCTGCGTATGAATATAGATAGCGATGATATAAGGTTGCTGGCAATTTTTGAAATACTTTTATCCACATGGTGCAGGGTATCAGAGCTTGTTACGATAAAAATATCTGATTTAAGTGAAAATATGGATTCAGTTCTTGTGCATGGCAAAGGAAATAAGGACAGAACATGTTATCTTAATGCAAGGGCACAGCTTGCATTAAGGCGGTATCTTTCCTGTCGAAAGGACAATAATGAGTGGCTCTTTCCAAAATGTGAGGTTAGGGTTGGACAATCTGGAACTGTTGAGGATCCAACGCCATTACGTACACTGTGCGGAAATAATAATGTGAAATTATATAACTGGTGGCAGGTATCAGAATGTCTGGCAGAAGGACACACCGGTAAAGGTAACGTTGAAAAGATGATAAGAAAGCTTGGACAGCGTGCAGGCGTCGGTAATGCACATCCTCACAGGTTCAGAAGGACGGGAGCCACATTTGCACTAAGGCGTGGCATGCCTATAGAACAGGTATCGAGACTGTTAGGGCATGTATCTATTCAGACAACACAGATATATCTTGATATATCAGAGTGTGATGTTGAATCGGGGCATAGAAAATATGTTAATTAGGCAGTACAGCCCCACTGTATTGCTTATTTATAAATTTTATTGGCCGGAACCGGTCAGAAAGGAGAAGAACAATGCAGATGACAGAACTTAAGGACATCGCAGGCGGTGCCCTGATGGAAAATGCAACGGCTGCGATTGAAAGAGCATAATAATCATCGCATAACAGGTATTACATAAAGAATATCGCACAATATATCACACGGTTTTGACATTAAACATTAAGGAGAGAAAATGTCAGAAAGACACGAATACGTCGCATCAAAGAGCGAATATAACATTATAAACGGCAGGAAGATATACAAAGTCAGAGAGCCGTTTTACAAAGAGAAAGAACAGTTAATATATGCGACCTGTCCGTATTGCGGCGGACAGGTCAACAGGGTATGGAATCTTAATAACTGTGGTAACTGCGGTGCTGAGATAAGCTGGTCTGATATCAGCGTCGCCGGTTATCACGATCTACAGTAAAGGACATACAGGCAGAAAGGACGACATGAAGAGAAAACAAAGAAAAGTGGCTTTGTTCAATCTCATTTCAAAAGATGGTTCGGTTGTAATGTACAATGTAACGGCTGTAACAATAGCTGATGAGCTTGGTGTTGCCGTCCCTTATATATATTCCAGAAGCAAGACCGGGCGGCTGGTAGGCGGCGGTTATTACGTATTCAATGATGAGGAATATGACGGGATTGAAGACCACAGCGTACTATATACACAGTATGCATTAAGGAAGTTTAAAAGGGAATGGGCGGACGTTACGGCACAGATATCAGAAAAAATTGATACAGAAAAATCCAATGAATTACAGCAAAGTGCAACGTAATCAATTCAATTACAGCTAAGTATAAAATAATCTTATGAATTACAGTTAAATACAATGTAATCCATTTAATTGCAACTAAATATTATCAATTACAATATAATCCATTCAGTTAAGAAGTGAGGTATGTATGAACAAAATAGAGATACTGCTTCTTAAGATTCTAAAACATGATGGTTGTAAGAGTCCCATGTATTCTTACTCAGCTAAGGATATTGAATGTATGGAAAATATCGGCATACAGTACGGAACTGTTTACAAATATCTTAAGGGGCTTGTTATAAAGGGATACGCCGCCAACGGTCTTTTGGACGGCAGGTATAAGACCTTTTATATAACAGATGATGGAATTAAGAAGCTGGAGGAATATGAAAATGAATAAGACGGGTTTTGTTGCCATCGGTCAGGCAGGTGGCAACATTGGACAACTGCTTGAAAAAAAAGGGTATCCTGTGATGTACCTTAATACATCCACGGAAGACCTTGACACAATTAAAGACGGAAAGTATAAGCACCATATTAAAAATGGTGAAGGGTGTAACAAAGACAGAAACAAGGCGAAACAGTTAATCGTTGATGATTATGATGCGGTGGCTGACATGATTGATAACACACTTAAGACGGAGTTTATATTTGTAATATTCTCCGCCGGAGGCGGTACAGGATCGGGAGCCGGTCCGATGCTTGTAGACATGTTGGCCTCGGATGGGCGCAGTGTCGGAATTATAACGGTCATTCCATCCGCACAGGAAAGCATGAAAACGCAGATTAATGCGTATGAATGTTTTAAGGAACTTGTTGAAATAGATAACAGCGGCTGCTGTTTTATCCTGGATAATGACAAGGGAAAGGACAGG